>JBDTUW010000738.1:0-2944 GCA_040007555.1 Acidobacteriota bacterium
AGCTACGACATCAGTTTCAACAATTCGCGTGTCGGATCGAATACTCAGAACTTCACCCCGCAGTTCAATCCAAATCTGCTGTTCCAATACACTCAACCGCTCTTCCGAAACCTGAAGTTCGACAACAATCGGCGGCAGATCAAGATCTCAAAGAAACGGCTGGACCTCTCCGACGCTGTCTTTCGTCAGCGCGCTGTTGACATCATTTCCAGGGTGCAGGCAGCGTACTGGGACCTCGCGCTGGCAATGAGGGATGAGGAGATTCAGCGCGATGCTGTCAAACTGGCAGATACCCAGCTGAACAACAATCAACGGCAGGTTGAGGTAGGCACACTGGCGCCGATCGATGTGGTCAGTGCTGCGGCACAGCTTGAAACCCGTCGCCAGCAAGTCTTCCAGGCGATGCAATCCGTTGCGCAGGCAGAAAATACTTTGAAAGTTTTGACGGTTGAAAGCGCGTCAGATGACGCCTGGTCGGCGCAGATCATACCTGTCGAGCCGTTTGAGATTCAGCAGGTTACGGTCCCCCTTCCAGACGCGCTCAAGCTCGCATTCGAGAATCGATATGAGCTGAAGCAGTTCTCCTTGCAGAAGGAAATCAATCAGGTCGATATAGACTTTTTCAAAGATCAACTCAAGCCCAAGATTGACCTCGTCGGTAGCTACAACACGGTTGGCCTCGCCGGTAGCCCTCGGGCGGGAGTCCCCCCGGGCCAGATCTTCCCGGAATTCGTTGGCAGCTACGGAACTGCACTCAGAGGATTGTTCAAGAACGAGTTCAGAACCTGGAGCGTCGGCGTCAATTTCAGCTTCCCGCTGCGAAATCGTGTGGCCAAAGCGAACTATGGCCGAGCCCTCGAGGCCGACAAGCGGATCGAGCTTCAGACCCGTTCACAGATGCAAAACATCGAGCTTGAAGTGAGGAACGCTGTTCAATCGATCGAGACGGCGAGGATGCGTATCGAAGCTTCCCGCGCGGCCCGAGAATACGCTCAGCAGCAGCTTGACGGAGAGACCAAGAAGTTTGCGGCAGGCATGACGACCACGTTCCTCATCCTGACGCGGCAGAATGAACTGTCACAGGCACGCGGCACCGAGCAGCGGGCACTTGCCGACTACAACAAAGCCGTTGCCGAGCTTCAGCGGACGATTTCGACAACGCTTTCAAGTAACAGCATCGAGATCCGCCCAGCCAAGTAAGCCCCAATCCCTCGACGTTCGTAGTGCCGCCTTTTGAGGCGGAATCCCGCCCGGCACTACGAACTAGGAATCGGCCCCACCGACTTGCGGGGCACCCCTAGCTGTAGCCCTCAACCGAATAATCTTAAGTAAGCAGAATAGGCCCAAGGAAACGGGAATACTGCGGATCAGCCCGCGGAGTTCAGCCTACCTCTTCCACAATCAACTACCACTTCGCGGCTTTGGTCGTCGTTTTTATCCGGCAGAGATACATATCAGCGGCGATGTAGAGGGTGGACCCATCATCGCCCCACGTGCAATTGGCGGTCGCTTCGCCTGTCTCGAGACGGCCGAGGGGTTTTCCAGCAGGAGAAAATACGTGGATGCCGCCGGGGCCTGTGGCGAAAAGATTCCCCGCGCTATCAACTTTCAGCCCGTCGGGAAGCCCGGGCACCTTGCCGACCATCTCAGTGACATCCGCGAATATCCGCCCCTTGTCGATCGTCCCATCCGCCTTCACCGGAAAAGCCATCCAGATAGCCTTCGCTGGGTCTGATTGCGCAACATAAAGAGTCTTCTCATCCGGCGAGAACGCCAGCCCGTTCGGTCGCGTCATTTCGCGATTGAGCAGAGTCAGTTCTCCGCCACTGCTCAGACGAAAGACGCCGCAGAAGTCCAGTTCGCGACGCGGATCGTCCCAGTTTTTTGGCAAACCGTAAGGTGGATCGGTAAAGTACAGATCGCCATTCGACTTGTAGACGAGATCGTTTGGGCTGTTAAGTCTCTTTCCCTGGTAGTTATCAGCGAGCGTCCTTTTACCACCGTTGATCTCGAGGCGCGAGATTCGCCGATCGCCATGCTCGCACGAGATCAGTCGACCCTCGCTGTCGAGTGTCAGGCCATTGCATCCTGGTTCGCGGCCATAATCGGTCACTCCGGTGTATCCAGATGGCTTGAGATAAAGACTGACGCCTTCGCCCTCCTTCCATTTCATGACCGAGTTTCGTGGGATGTCTGAGAAGAGCAGATAGCCCCCATCCTTGATCCAAATGGGCCCCTCCGACCAATCGAATCCGGATGCAAGGACCTCGATCCGTGCGTCTCGTGGAATCAGCGCGTCAAACGCCAAATCCAGCCGATGAATCTTCCCCAGAGTTGGAAAGTTGCGTGTATCTTGCATGGAATGCGTTACTCCCAAAGAAACGAAAGTCGTCAACACGACGACGGCGAGAACCAGGGTGGACCTTGCGCGCATCACTTCCTCCGGGCAACCGGCCTCACGCTTGAATGTTTACGGGCAATCCCTTCAACCTCACCCATGACCCTCAACAGGTTCTCGCCAAGAACCTTGCGAATTTCTGCTTCGGAGTAGCCCAGCTTGAGGAGCTCATACGTAATGACCGGATACTTCGAGGCGTCGTCGAACCCCTCAGGAGTGCCGGTCAGCGGTATGCCATCCAGGTCTGCTCCCAGACCGACATGGTCGATTCCAGCGACCCGTTTGATATGGTCAAAATGGTCGATCAGCACCTTAAGCGGTGTCTTCTGCTTGCTGACATTCGCCGCGCTCCAGGCGGCCATCTCGGCGGTCACGCGCTGAGGGTCAGTTGAGTACTTTTCCCGAAGCTCGTCGGTGAGCGCGCGGGAACGCAAGGTAACCTCGGCCTTTTGAGCGTCGATGAATCCATCATAGAAATTGACCATGACCACGCCACCATTTCGCGCGACGGCCTTCAGCATATCGTCCGTCACGTTGCGCGTATGG
>JBDTUW010000739.1:0-2942 GCA_040007555.1 Acidobacteriota bacterium
TCTGGCAGGCCTCGACGCAGCGGCCGCAGAGAATGCACTGATCCGGATCGTAGCGATAGAACGGATTAGTATTGTCGACCTCGTAGGGCTTGGGTCGGAAAGGGACTGCCTGGTGCTCAACTGCTAACAGCTTCGTGGTGTTATGAATCGTGCAAGTACCGTTGTTGTTGTCGCAGACGGTGCAGTAGAGAACGTGATTGCCGAGAATACGGTCGAACGCTTCTCGCTGTGCCGCAATCGCATCCGCAGATTTCGTATCGACGCTCATTCCGGCTGAAACGGTGGTGGCGCAAGCCCTCACCAGGGTACCCGCAACCTCTACCATGCACGTATCGCAGGTCCGTATCGGGCCAAGCTGAGGGTGGTAACAGACCTGCGGAACTTTACCACCCGCACGATTGATGACATCGATGAGACGCTCATCAGCCGCTGCCTCATAAGATAGGCCGTCCACCATGACCTTGGTCATTTGTGTTTGTTGCTCCATCGTCATACCTGAAGTCGATATTAGTTTTCCTGCAAACGACCGCTTCCAGATGGTCTTCGATGCCGCCTCACTGGGGTCATCGATATACGAGTCCATAATAGGAGGTTTTCAGGGTCTTCGTTGAAGTTGTGCTCATGATCGCACGCGTCTTGCTGAACGTCTGGAGTCTTTGCAAAAGCAATCACGCCCCTGAAATAACCTTGTCCGACTGAAGCCAGCCGCCCAGTTCCGTCCCCTATATCGTTCCAAAGATGCACCATATATTACCGCCCGAGCCGAATTGAGGGAAATCAAGCGAGGCTGTTGGAGAGCACGGGACTTTCCCGAGAGGAGCCGGGTCGGAACACCAGCGACACGGACTATGCCCGAAGCCGTCCCGTTCATCGTTGATCTCGACCACGATCAGATTGCAAGGATTGGGCTCTGATGAAAACCCGAAGGGTGGATGAGCAGGATGCTGACCGGAAGCGGTTGAATGTGCGTGCTAGTGGCAACGCTTGGCCAATGCCTCCCGGTTGTGAATGGTGAGGTAGTGTCGACGGTCCGTTGAAAGGTAGCCGCGCTTCTTGTAGGAAACGAGTATTCTGTTGGCATGTTCCCGCGAGGAGCCGGTCAGGGCGGCGATATCACTTTGCGTCAAGCGGATTGGGATATGCATATCGCTGTTGGGCATCTGCTGACCGTACCTCCTGGCAAAGGCCAGAATATGGCGCGCAATGCGATCTTCCGTCTCGTGCGAGGCAAGGGCTTGAATCTGATCGTTGGCCAGTCGAAGTCGTGCTGACAAAACGCAGGCCAGGTTGTACGCGAGCATGGGGATGGTCAACAGAATGCGGCGGAAGGTAGCGCGATCAAGCCAGAGCAGTTCTGATTCTTCTATCGTGAGGATGGTGGCCGACCGGCCACCGTGATCGAGCAGGCTCATCTCGCCCACGCTTTCGCCCGGACCGAGAATCGAGATGATCACGTCGCGCCCGTCCTCCTGCTCGACATGGACTTTGACTGTTCCCCGGAGGATGAAGTAGACAGCCTCACCCGGTTGATCAACGGTCATCAGCGTCGCGCCCGCAGCATAAGTTTTGCGGTGGAGCATCGCGCCCAATTGCATCAACTGAGCCTCAGGTAGGTCGCGGAATAAGACGATGCGGCTGAGACTGCCAGGATCGCATGCTGTTTGACTGCTCATTTTTTGGCTCCCCTCATGGTTTGATCAGCATTTACGACTTATGCCGACGTGCCAGAACTGCGGAAAGCCGAGCGCGTTTGCGGCCGCTGCCGGGCTATTCTCACATTGCTTAACGCGACAAATCGGGGTAGTAGATACAACTTGCCAAAAAAAGAATTCCTGGACAATCATCAGTTGACTCAAAGCAAGCCAGGCCTTTTCCCATGGCCAGGGCACTCTCGCCTGGTGACTGATGCAAGAGATTCACTATGACGCCTGAGCGTTGGCAAAAACTCGAAGATCTGTTTCATGCTGCTCTTCAGCGCGAGCCGGATGAGCGCGCAGCGTTTCTTGATGAGGGCTGTGGCGGCGATGCTGAGTTGCGGCTCGAAATCGGGGCATTGCTTGCATCGCTCGAAGAAGCTGGTGACTTCATCGAACAAGCGCCGCTCGCAGGTGCGATTTCGTCAATCGTTGACGAGTCTACTCACGACGCGGAACAGAAGGCTGTTCCCGATCGACCGCTCATCGGACGCCGGGTCGGCCGCTATGAGATTCAGTCTCTGCTCGGGGCTGGCGGAATGGGAGAGGTCTACCTCGCGCATGACCTGATGCTGGACCGCCGGATCGCAGTCAAGATATTGCCAGCCCAGTTTCCCGAGGACGAAGAACAAGTGCAGCGCTTTGAGCGCGAAGCCCGCGCTGCTTCCGCGCTCAATCACCCGAACATCATCACCATTCACGAGATCGGGCAGGACGCAGACCGCCACTTTATCGCCACCGAATTCATTGCGGGGCAAACGCTGCGCTCGCGTCTGGCGGCGGGGCAGATCAATGCCGGCGAGGCGATGAAGATCGCTGTCCAGATCGCGAGCGCCCTTGCAGCCGCGCACTCCGCTGGCATCATCCACCGCGACATCAAACCAGAAAACATCATGGTCCGGCCTGACGGTTTGGTAAAGCTGCTGGATTTCGGCCTGGCCAAGCCGCTTCATACGGAAGGGCCACTGGGGAAGGCGCCGCTGCCCCTGGTCGTCAACCTGCAAACGGATCCGAAGATGTTGATGGGAACGCTGGCTTATCTGTCGCCAGAGCAAGTGCGGGGGGAGAAAGTTGATCACTGTACGGACATCTTCAGTCTCGGCATTGTGATCTACGAGATGCTCGCCGGGACGCGGCCGTTCACGGGCGCTGACGCGACCGCGGTTTGCGAAGCGATCCTGCACCATGAGCCCGCCGAGCGCTACTTGCGCCTCGAACGCCCGGATCACACATTGCAACCCACCGCGC
>JBDTUW010000740.1:0-2937 GCA_040007555.1 Acidobacteriota bacterium
ACTGACAACTGGCAACTGACAACTTGCTAATGAGCACTATCACCATTCGCCCCTGGCCGCTCCGCCTCGTTCTCGGGCTGGGCCTCGCCGCGGGATTGATCTTCCTGAGCTGGCAATTGATCCGCACCGCGATCGGATCAAGCGTCATGACTTTTATTCAGCGAAGCGCCGATCTCGCTCCCGAATCGCGGCTTGAAGGGGCTCAAATCGCCGCGCGATGGGCGCCGCAGGACCCTTCAGTGCGATACGGTGCGGGCGGTGTCTACCTGACCGCAGCGACTACCGAACAAAGCGATACCCGTCTCAAGGAAGCGCTCAACGAGCTGCAAACCGCGGCGCGAATGAGCCCCGAAGACTACCGCATCTCACTTGCACTCGCGCGAGCCTTCGAACGTGGCGGAGCAATGGTGCCGGCCCGCGAGGCATTTGAACGCGCCACGTTGCTCGCTCCCCATCACTTCGATCCCCACTGGGCTTTTGGCAACTATCTGTTGCGCGTCGGCGAGACGAGCCGCGCCTTTGGAGAGCTTCGTGAAGCACTCGCCAGCCGCCCTTCTGCGCTTGATCTCATCTTCGATTACGCCTGGGCCTCATTCAATGGAGATGGAAAGGCGATCGCGAAGGCTCTCGCACCACCGGATGCGATCAGGGCGACGTTTGTTTCCCTATTGATCAGCCGCGATCGCACTGCGGATGCGATGGAGATATGGCGAGCCGGGTCTTACAATCGCGAGGCTCTTCCGGGGGACGTTCGCAACGTTGCCGAGACACTCATCAGACACGACCATCTTGCCGAGGCATATGCGGTCTGGTTTGAGGCCAGACAAACTGAGCATCCGGATGCTGATGAAGGCTCACTCATCGCAAATGGAAGTTTTGAGCGGCCTGTCATGCTCGACGCGGTCACGCCGTTTCTGACATGGCGAATTGCTCCTCAACGGGGTCTGACAATCCTACTTGATAGCAAAGAGCATGAGGACGGTGCATTCTCCTTCCGCGCGGGCTTTGAAATTCGCGAGAATGTAGACCTCACCATTGCTGTCCAGAGCGTTCCAGTAAAGCGTGGTAGTAATTATGTTCTGAACTACGATGTGCGCGCCCGCGACCTTCGAAGTCTGAGCAATCCACAGGTTGAGGTTTTCGATCCGGGCCAACAGACGCGGCTGAGTGTCTCGGTCCCCCAGTTGCGCAATGGCGATACTGACTGGAAGGCAATCCGTCTTGAATTCACCACCAGCCCGCAAACGGACGCCGTGACGATTCGGATTCGCCGGCCGGCATGTGGCGACCCGCCATGTCCACTTGTCGGACGCGTCTGGTTCGATAACTTCAAATTGGTCGAAAAGCGCTAGAGGGGGACCACCATTCTCGAGAAGCTAATCTTCGCGTCGCTCATGGTTCTTCTGGTCCTGACGCCGCTGCCCTATGCGACTGTCGAAGCCTGGTCGACGACGCTCTGGGAGGTGTGGGTTTGTGCGACCGCGCTGCTCTGGGTCGTGCTCATTTTCAGGGATGGCGAGCTCAAACTGGAAATGAATCCGCTGTTGCTGCCGATGCTCGGTCTGCTGCTGGTAGCCGTCATTCAGATGGTTCCCTTCGGTTCGAGTGCACGTCCGGCCATTACCTTCGATTCCTATCTGACTTCTCAAGCGGCGACCAAGCTGCTTGCGTCGATCCTCTTCTTCGCGATGTTTGCAACTTTCGTCGACACCGACGAACGCCGGCGAGTCGCGGTGAGGGTCATACTCGGGATGTGCATCGTCATCGCGTTGATTGGAGTTGGACAGAACTTCATCGGCCGGGCCCTGTGGCAACGCGGCACGTTCGGACCGTTTGTTAACCGCAACCATTTCGCGGGATTTCTCGAGATGGGCGTGGGATTAGCCAGCGCCGCGATTATCGTCAGAAGTACTCGTGTCGAGATGATCGCCTTCTATGCGTGTGCGGTTTTGATTATGTGCGCGGGTCTGGTGCTGTCGGCGTCGCGAGGAGGCCTGCTGGCACTCGCTGCTGAGTTCGTCTTTCTCGCGCTCATCGCGTTGACAGCGAGAGGAGAGAGGAAGGAGGACGGCTCGCGGATCAAGAACTTGATCCGGGCTGGTGGCGTCATCGGACTCGGCGCAGCCGCCCTGCTGGCAGCAACCCTGATTGTCGGCACCGAGCGACTGGCCGCGAACATCAGACAGGAACAGGACACAGTCACAGCAGAGATACTAAACAACGAAAGATTCAGTCGCCGCGATATCTGGGCCGCCACGATCGATATGATAAAGGTTCATCCTGTCATCGGTGTCGGACTCGGGGCCTATCAGGTAGCGTATACGCGCTATGACCCCAGCGCCGGCACGCAGCGGGTCGAGCAGTCGCATAACGACTATCTTCAGGTTCTCGCGGACGCAGGAATTGTTGGGCTGCTGTTGGCGGTTCTTTTCGTTGTGTTGTTGATGAAGCGAGGATTGCGAGCGAGTCAGGCACAGGATCGGCAGCGGCGTGCAATTGCACTTGGCGCGCTCACCGGATGCTTTGCGATCGTCATTCACAGCTTTGTAGATTTCAATTTGCAGATCACTGCGAATGCACAACTCTTCCTCGCCCTTGCAGCGCTGGCTACGCCATCGCGCGAGAGAGGTGAACGGCGTGTCCGCAAGAAACGAAGTCAAAGTCGAGAATTGATGCCCAGTAGTCCGTCCGCGCTTCCGACGGAAGACGCCTCGGAGGAGGAGCCTCACTCGCCCGGAGTTTTGCGGAACACAACCGGGTGATGCCGGTTGGTCTCACGGATGAGGATGCAGTTGATAGTGAAGTCGCAGTAGATCAGTACCGTAGTCATTCCCGTTGGGGGTACGAACGACCGTGTGAATAGGCAAACCAGGTCTCGTCCAGCGAGCCTCGACTTCGGACATCTTGACCTTCGCATGACCAGAGTCGATGTTCCCC
>JBDTUW010000741.1:0-2936 GCA_040007555.1 Acidobacteriota bacterium
ATATCGAGAGCACGACGCGCCGCGCCACCGCCGTCGGCGGCAGATTTGTTGACAAATTCTTTGCCAACATAGATCGCAAAGAACTGCGCATCAATCCCACCCGCTTTGAGCCGTGAATTGTCAGTATGGGTCTTGGTATTGCCCGAGCGGCCGTCCGCGCCCATATCAAAACCATCATCAAGGATGGTCGAAGTGACGTCGTTATGAGTGTCGATGACGATTGCATCACGGTGAATCCGGTTCGCTCGTTCTCGCAATGCGGCATCGCTTTCCGATGGTCTGATTGAGCCTTGCCGTCTTCGCTGAGCCTCGACCGACCGAGTCAAAACCCAGGAGGATAGTCCCAGCACCAGCGCAACCAGCCCCACGGTTGCGGCAACACTTAGTTTTCTTTTTGACATATCGGGGTTCAGCGCTCCTATTCGCGAGTTGCCTTCACCGGAACCGTAAAGTTCAAGGCCTTCAGATCAAGCTGATAGAAGGCTGAAAATCCGGGATATCGAGCTGCGTTACCAAGTTCCTCCTCAATGCGAAGCAACTGATTGTATTTCGCAATCCGATCAGTTCGCGACGCCGATCCAGTCTTGATCAGGCCGGCATTGGTGGCGACTGCCAGATCCGCGATAAACGGGTCCTCTGTCTCGCCGCTTCGGTGTGAGATGACTGCGGTGTAGTTATTTGTCTTTGCCATCTCGATCGCATCGAGTGTTTCTGTCAAAGTTCCGATCTGATTAACCTTGATCAGAATTGAATTCGCCACCATCTCATCCACGCCGCGCTCGAGGTATACCGTATTGGTGACGAATAAGTCATCTCCGACAAGCTGGACGGTACTTCCGAGTTGATCGGTCAATTCTCGCCATCCGTCCCAGTCGTTCTCGGCAAGGCCATCTTCAAGGGAGATGATCGGGTACTTTGACGCCCAATCCACCCAGTACTCGACCATTTGACTCGCAGTCAATCGACGGCCATCGGATTTCTTGAAGACATAATGACCTTCATCAAAAAACTCCGACGCCGCGGGATCGAGCGCAATCGCGATCTGTTCGCCTGGGGTATAGCCGGCTGCGCCGATTGCTTCGATGATAGCTTCAATGGCTTCATCATTGGACCTTAGACTTGGAGCAAAGCCGCCCTCATCGCCAACGCTTGTCGAATAACCGCGCTTCTTGAGAACCCCCTTGAGCGTGTGAAAGACCTCAGCTCCCCACCGCAGCCCTTCGGCAAAGGTGGGTGCGCCTGCAGGCACGATCATGAACTCCTGGAAATCGACGTTGTTGTCAGCGTGCGCCCCACCGTTGATGATGTTCATGAGCGGGACCGGAAGGGTACGGGCATTAACCCCACCGATGTACCTGTAAAGCGGAATGTCGAGTTCGGTTGCCGCCGCCCTTGCGGTCGCCAGCGAGACAGCAAGGATCGCGTTGGCGCCCAGTTTTGATTTGTTCGAGGAATCGTCGATCTCGATCATCTTCTGGTCAATTCCGACCTGATCAAAGACGGATCGCCCGACGACCGCCCGGGCAATGTGTTTGTTGACGTTCTCGACAGCGCGACGAACGCCTTTGCCGAGATACCGAACTCCATCTCCATCTCGCATTTCGACTGCTTCGTTCTCGCCGGTTGAGGCTCCGGATGGAACTGCCGCCCGACCAAAGACTTCGCTCTCCAGATATACCTCGGCTTCGACCGTCGGATTCCCTCTCGAATCGAGTATTTCGCGCGCAATTACTCTTTCAATAATGCTCATAAAACATGCTCCTCTACATGCAGTGAAGCGACCTGCTCCCTTCTTGTTTTCGGTATCACCTCAAAGGCAAATTAATCTGAACGTGAGCGGGCGTTTTCGCCTCGTGTACCCTGCCAACCATCAGTCATCGACTCACCGCTGGGTACGACGCGTCAGAACGAATACTTGATCGCAAACTGTATCTGGCGCGGGTTGCGCTGCGTATCGAAAGACTGCCCGAACGCCGGCGCCTCAAGTATTCTCACCGGGATACCGAACTGCGGTCGGTTGAATAAATTAAAGACTTCGCACCTAAATGTCAGCTCCCTCTCGTTTCGGAAGCGAATCGCCTTTCTCAACGCGACATTTGTCTCGTGCACGGCGCCTCCGCGAAAGGTATTGCGACCGATGCTGCCGTTCTTTCCCAGCGGCGCAAGGAGGTCGAAGGTGTTGGCTCCCTCGAGGATTCCGATACGAACGCGCCTGTCCTTCGTCACACTCAGACCGTTTAAGGTATTGAGACGATCAGTCAGGTTTCCGTCTAGATTTACATCGAGACTCGAATTGACCGTAAACGGCTGACCTGACTGATGGCTCGAGATCGCCGCCAACTGCCAGCCTCCCAGGACGGCACCGGCCACACCACGCGCCAAATCAAACCGCCGAAGAATCGGCAATTTTGACACGACGCTGATGACAAAGCGATGGCTCACATCAAAGTTTGCAACCCCTCGCTCAGCGTTCAGATTCCTGTCGTCCTGTGGGAGCACAAATGCGCCCGCCATATCGAATACGTCGGAGACTTCGTCAATGGCGCGCGACCACGTGTAGGCGGCGCTCATCTGAAAGCCGTGTGCGTACTGCCTGGTGAAGCCAGCCTGAAGGGCGTGATAGCTGGACTTCGCGGACGAATCAAAGACCGTGTATGACCCAAGCGTCGGATTCAGCCGACCCAGGTCGCTTCGCCCGTTGAAGAGCCCGAGGGGTGGGATGGCGACGGCTGCCGGCGCTCCTCCACTCGTGCCGAACTGCGTCAGACCCAGCGGGTCGATCGGCAGGGTCAGGGAGTTTATCCCTCCGTTAGGAGTTCGGAACCGGGTCAGCTTCAAGCCACGATTCCCGACGTAGGCGAGATTAATGAGCACCTGCCCCTTGAACTCTCGTTCAACCTGCAGATTGAACTGCAGCGCATAGGGCGAACGAAGCC
>JBDTUW010000742.1:0-2933 GCA_040007555.1 Acidobacteriota bacterium
CGCTGCCTCTTTTTCCCGTGCGAGGATGCGGACGCCTCCACAATAACCGCAAGCGACGTGCAGCGAATGTTCTGATGCCTGGGATCGGTGACCGGGAGGCAAAGTCGTGAAGGATGAGACCGGTGAAGTCAGAGCAGAACAAGTGTCCCTTGAGGCCTGGGAGAATGAAGGCGGTCTAGGCGCACTAGCTGACTTTCGTGAGCCGACGCTGGCGGGTAGTCTCCAAACGGCTGCTCCGCGTTCCCTAATTCTCTTTCGGGGGCTTGGGTGGTACGACCTGCTGTTGTTGTGCTGGCGGGGGGCGACGGCGCGGCTGCCTGGGAACGGGTTTCGCACTGGCGATTTCCGTATACACCTGAATGATGCGCTCCTTCTGCGCCTCATCGAGGATAAGGTAGCGATGCTTTCCTGCCGGTGACGGAGTGAGCCTGGTCCGGCCGTCCTCGAGCACACTGATGGTCCCTGGTTCAGACAGCCTGAAATAACCCTCCTGAGGCCGAACTGCATAAAGTACCGCTGCCATCGCCCCCGTCGGAGCGTCATACGGCATTGTCTTGTAGGCTCGGTAAGCATCGACGACAGGATGAGCGGACGACCATGAAAAGTCTTTCTCAATGCTCGCCGCCGGGAACGGCAGCGAAATGCCAATCTCGTCTCCCGACGCGATAATGGGCGTAGGCCATTCGGAGAAGAGCCTCTTTGCCGCAGCAATGTCGGTTCTGATATTGAACTGCGGCAGGCCGTCGGGAAAGGCTCCGCCGGCGATTGCCAGAAACTGCACCTTGCGTGAGATGATTTCTTTGATACCGGGGAGTTCGAGTACCTTCGCGAGATTCGTCGCAGGCCCTGTCAGGACGACGATGCAACTTTGATCGGGCTGCTGTGTGAGCGCATTTCGGATGAGCGCTCTGACCTCAGCCGTGTCGGTCAGCTTGTCGATGCCGTGACTATAAAGCGGTTTTCCTTCTTCATTCTTTCTCGATAACGGCGCCGTCAGCATCGGCGTGTCTTCGCGTAACTTACCTTCATCGGCAAGTCCGACCGGAAGGGTTCGTCCGACCGCTCCAAACGCTCCGCTCGCGGCGCCAGCATAGAAACGCCCGATGGCCTCGCACAGCGCGGCTGCCTTCAGATTGGGCTTGCTGACGCTCAGCGCAACGACGCGCGCTTCGCTCTTGCCTTCCAATCCGTATAGCAACGCGAGCGCCAGCACTTCGTCGATGCTGCTACCCAAACCGGTATCAAAAACGACCCCGACCGGTTGTTTCTCCTGGCTCTGATCCTGCATTCAAGACATCCACTCGCCTAGCCGAGATTGAGGCCATCCAGCCGCCCTGTTGCATCTCCGAAGTTCTCGGTCGCGATCTTCATCCGATCCAGCATGGTGAGGTAGAGATTTGCCATTGGCGTCTCCCGGCGATACACAATGCGCTGGCCCGTCTTGAAGGCCTTACCACCGCTTCCGGCAACGAGCGTTGGCAGGTCTTCGTGAGTGTGCCGGTTGCCGTCAGAGAGTCCTGCGCCATAGACGATCATGGAGTTATCAAGCAAGGTTGCATCACCCTCTTGGATCCCCTTGAGTCGCGTTACCCAATTGGCGAATTGTTGCGTGTGATAGGTGTTGATCTGAGCAACCTTCTCGACCGTCGGCGGATCGTTGCGATGATGCGTCAACGGGTGATGGCCGTCCGGGATGCCGATCTCGCGGTAGGCGCGAGAGGTGCCTTCGCGCGTGACGATGAACGTGACAATCCGGGTCAGGTCCGCCTGGAAGGCGACGGTCACCATATCAGTCATCAACTTGAAATGCTCGGCAAAATCGGCCGGGATGCCGTACGGCTTCTCCATGCCGGGGTTGATCTGGGACGTGTCGTGTTCCGCCTTCTCAAGTTGACGCTCGATCTCACGGATTGAGGTCAGATACTCGTCCAGCTTGCGCTTATCCGTCGGACCGAGTGTGGTTTGAATCTTTCTTGTGTCGGCCATCACCAGATCCATGACGCTCCGTCGAATTCTGGTCTGCTGCGCACGGGCTTCAGGACTCAATGCCGCCCCGCTGCCAAACAGTCGTTCGAACAGCTGCCGCGGGTTCAGGATCGGAGGAAGCGGCTGCGTCTCACTCTTCCACGCCAGGTTATTCGTGTAAGCGCAGGAATAGCCCGAATCGCAATCACCAGCCTGCCGCGCATCCTCAAGTCCTACCTCAAGCGATGGAAATCTCGTCTTGCTGCCGATCCGGCTGGCCGCGATCTGATCGCAGGAGACCCCCGAAAGAATGTCGGATTTGGTCTTTCGCACATGCACGCTGGTCAGGTACGAACCGCAGCAACGGCCGTGATCACCAGCTCCATCCTGCCAGGCCCGCCCCGCGTTGTTAGTCAGGTTGCTGAGCAGCAGGATGTCATCCTTGAGCGGCTCGAGCGGCGCGAGAATCCGCGGCAACTCCTGGAGCTTCCCTTCGTAGCCCGGATTCCAGTGTTGCATGATGATGCCGTTTGGCACGTAGACGAACATCATCCTGATGGGTATCTCTCCAGCGACCCGGCCAGCGACCCGGCCAGCGACCCGGCCAGCGAACCGTGTCGACGCCAACGCAGGAGTCATCGCGTCGAGGAAAGGTAGCGCGATGGCCGTTCCCATCCCTTTGAGAATAGTTCTTCTGGATAATGCCTTGCGTGTGATCATCATTAGTCTACCTGCCTTGCTAATTCCGATTGAGCATTTCGCCACGTCGCGCCTGAAAGGGCAGACTTTGCGCAATTTCGTAAATGAGCGTCTGGAATCGATAGTCCGACGCAGCTACTTTTTTCGTAATTTCATTGACCGTTCTTCGGTCGTATCGTTCGACACCGCGTCCGAGAGCGTACGTCAGCATCTTTGTCGTCAGGTTGCGCGCAAAATCAGGTAAATCTCGCTTGAGCAATGCCCTCATC
>JBDTUW010000743.1:0-2923 GCA_040007555.1 Acidobacteriota bacterium
CCTGGATCAGCCGACTGAAGGATACATACAACCTGAGGCCGTTGGTAAATGAAAACGACGATGTGTCCCTCGGTATTGTAGGGAGCGTCGGATTTCTGTTTTTGTTCTGGTGGCTATTGTTCAGGAAGCCGGAAATTGGACGTATGAATGTGCCGGGAAATGCAGGCTTGCTAAATCATTTGAGCCTGTTGAATGCAGCGGCCGTCCTCCTCGGAACCGTTGGCGGATTGGGATCGCTGTTTGCCTTTTTCATCTCGCCGCAGATTAGAGCTTACAACCGCGTCATCGTCTTCATCGCCTTCTTCTGCTTTCTTTCCGTTGCGCTATTGCTGGAGCGAGGTGCGAATCGCTACGCCACCACGCCGAGGCGACGAATGATCTTTTATGGAATGGTCACGTTGTTAATGGCAATTGGCCTCTTTGATCAACGCAGTCATCGCGTTATTCCGGATTATCCCAGGCTCAAAAGTGATTTCCGGCAAGATGCCGATTTCGTGCAGAAGATTCAAGCCGTCCTGCCGGCCGGGGCAATGGTCTTTCAACTTCCGGTAGTGTCCTTCCCTGAAAGTCCCAAGATCAACCGGCTTAACGACTATGATCTGGTGAAAGGCTATCTCCACAGTACGAAGTTGCGCTGGAGTTATGGCGCGATTAAGGGAAGAGAAAGTGATGCCTGGCAAGGGTGGGTGGCCGCCAAGCCCGCACCGGATTTAGCCGCAACTCTAGCCTTGGCCGGGTTCGGTGGGATCTACCTGGATCGGTTCGGATATGCCGACAGCGGTACTCAACTGGAGGCCGACCTCGCCGGCGTGATCGGCAAGCCGATGGTGAGTGAGAATGGCCGGCTGGCATTCTATGATCTGACTGAGTACCAGCGGCGGTTACGTGTGGAGACTCCGGCGGGAGAATGGGAAGCGCGGCGCGAAACTGCCCTGAGTCCTCTGCTCCCGGTGTGGCAGAGCGGCTGTTCGTATGTCGAAGGCCCAGCTGAGAATTCCTGGCGCTGGTGCGATTCGGAAGCACAGCTCAATCTGGTGAACCATTCGCATCAGGCTAAGCGCGTCACGCTCGAGATGTCTTTTGCGGTCGGAGCGGCGGGCAAACTTCACATCAGCAGTCCATTTTTTACCGAAGAGGTGGACGTCAGCCAGACGCCTACCGCCTTCTCTAAGACAATCACTGTTCCGCCGGGTTGGCATTCCATCAGATTCGCGTGCGACGCACGTCCAGTTCTTACGCCCAACGATTTTAGAGATCTCGTGTTTCGCGTGCACAACTTCACCCTGCGTGAGATTTGAAGATGACCGTCTGCCAGCGAGAGTAGGCGGGCTGAGCCTCTTCTCTGTATGCTGGTAGCACGTCAACGCAGAGGCATCTCACGGCAACTGACCCTAACTGAGACAAGCTCTATTTGTGGAAGACACTGAACCCAGTCGCGCTCTGGCAAACTACCTCTGACGTCGCCTTTCACTCTGTTGCAATTTGGCATTTTGCGCTACAGTCCGGCCATGCGATTCGCGAAGACGCTCCCGCTGCACACCGAGTTCGACGTCATCGGATTCGGCTTAAATGCGGTCGACCATCTGGTTACGGTCCCCCGCTTCCCGGCATTCAATACGAAGACAAAGCTCACGGGCCATTTGCAGATGACGGGTGGACAGGTGTCCTCAGCAATGGTCGGAGTGAGGCGCTTGGGCCTGTCTGCCGCCTACATCGGAAAGGTAGGAGACGATCACGAAGGCCAGCTGCTCGTCGACTCTCTTCGTGAGGAGGGAATCGATTGTCAGAATGTCCTGGTCGCTCCAAACGCGAGGACTCAGAGCGCTGTGATCATCATCGAGCAGTTCTCCGGCGAGCGCACGATTCTGTGGCACCACGACGATAGGACGCGGATTTCCCCGGACGAGATCACTCGCGAGCTCATCACCCGTGGCAAGGTTCTGCACATCGACGGATTCGATACGAAGGCCGCCATCGCTGCGGCGACGTGGGCGCGCGAAGCCGGAATGCCCGTCACGATCGATCTCGACACCGCTTACCGCGGCATCGATGACCTGCTGCCGCTGGTAGACTTTCTGATCACCTCGCAGGGTCTGTCGAACGAATTGACGGGGCTCATGGATGAGAATCTTGCTCTCAAGATTCTTCATGAACGCTATGGGTGTTATTTCGTCGCCATGACCCAGGGAGCGCGCGGTGCTCTGGCTTATGTCGAGGGCGAGTTCTTTGCGTCGCATGCCTTCAGGCCGCCGGTTTGTCGAGACACGACCGGTGCAGGCGACGCGTTTCGAGCAGGATTCATTTACGGCCTGGTGAAGGGTCTATCGATTGAGGAGACGCTGCGAGCCGCCAACGGGGTCGCTGCGCTGCAATGCCGGGAGATTGGCTCTCGCGCCGGGTTGCCCAGTGAGCCGGAACTGGAACAGTTCCTCGCCAGTGGAGAAGGTGGTTAAGCCACGTCGACCGATCACTA
This sequence comes from Acidobacteriota bacterium, assembly GCA_040007555.1. Lineage (GTDB taxonomy): Bacteria > Acidobacteriota > Blastocatellia > RBC074 > RBC074 > JANNRD01. The sequence goes on from JBDTUW010000743.1 coordinate 2,474, forward strand.
CGTGATTGCGATCGGACTGGGTCAGGGCGCATGCTTGCAGAGCAGGATATTTATGGTGGTGATAAAGGAGTAAGGATTTGTTACGTGCAGGAATCGTCGGGTTGCCGAATGTCGGTAAGTCGACTCTTTTTAACGCGCTTACTGCAACACGCGGAGCTGAGAGCGCCAACTATCCCTTCAGTACAACCGGCGTTAATGTCGGCGTAGTCAATGTCCCCGACGCTCGTCTGGTCCCCCTGGCGAAAATCGCAAAGACGAACAAGATCGTCTACGCGAACATCGAATTTGTCGATATCGCGGGCCTTGCGCGAGGAGCAAGCAAGGGTGAGGGGCTGGGCAATCAGTTTCTGCACCACGTGCGCGAGACGGAGGTCATTATCCATGTCGTTCGATGTTTCGAGGATGACAATGTCGTCCACGTCGAGGAAACGGTTGACCCCAAGCGCGATA
>JBDTUW010000744.1:0-2922 GCA_040007555.1 Acidobacteriota bacterium
CTTCGGAATGACCGCACCCGCCGCGTCAGTAATCGAGCCACTGAGCGTTCCCGTGACCGTTTGCCCACTACCTAGGGTAGAAAGACAAGCCATGAAGAAAAGCAGCGTCAACGCGGCTGCTACATGCCGTCGTAACATATCGAGGTCTCCTCTGATTGAGCGAATTTGCCGGGAGCAGTCGTCTTTGGCGCTCCCTGACTACGACGATGAGGGTGCTTGCACGCTCATCGCATCATGATTCATCCAGCAGCAGCTTCTTCCTGAGTGTCGTAGGCGTCGCTTTTAGGTGGCGACTTTGTGAACTTTGCGCGAGCATAATACACTTGGCATAGCGATTAACGAAACTAAAAGTTCTGATGATGACGATAAGCCCTGTTTATCGGTTGTCAGTTGGGAAGGATTAACGCACAAGGGCGCGGAGAGGCGGAGACACGAGGAAGGAATCTCGCTCTGCGTCTCCCCCTCTCCGCGTCTTGTGCGCTAATCCTTCCCCAAACTGACAACTCAATAAAGCAGATACTTCCGCCGCACGGCTCGAAAGTCAGCCAGGTCCGTCTCCCAAAGCTGTCGCAATGCGCGTCCCTCGCTGCCTCTTGTCAAGGCTTCGAACACCTGCCGGTTGGCCAGCAGCCGAATAAACCGCTCGGGGAGGAACTCCTTTGGGAAGAGACTCAGTAGCTGGTGAGCGATCTCGAGTCCTGTCGAGATCGGTTCGAATGCGCTCCGATCCGTGATGATGATATTGATTCCGCCACATTCTTTCGACTCATGAACGCTCGAGCGCGGCGTGAATCTGACTGACACAAACCTGACACCGGGAAGCCGCTTCGCGTTGAGCGCCGTGCTGAGTTTTGTCCCGTCCATCCACGGCGCACCGACAACTTCGAACGGAGTGTCGGTTCCACGCCCGACGGAGACATTGGTCGTTTCCAGCAGACCGATCCCCGGATAGAGCGTCGCCTCAGTCAGGCTTCGCATGTTCGGCGACGGATTGATCCAGGTCAGACCCGTCTCGTCGAACCAGGCATCACGGCGCCAGTCGAGCAGGCGAACGACCTCGAGATCCGCGCCGATCCGACGTTCCTCATTGAAGAGCTGCGCCAACTCGCCGACAGTCATCCCGTGGCGCACCGGTAGCCGATGGTAAGCAATAAAAGAGAGCTTGTCCTCATCCGCAATCGGCCCCTCGACATCGATCCCATTGATCGGGTTGGCGCGATCCAAAACGACGAATTTCACTCTCTGCTTCGCTGCTGCCTCCATCGCCAGTCCGAGAGTGGAGATGTAGGTGTAGAAGCGCGTGCCGACATCCTGAATGTCATAGACCAGCACATCCAGATTCTTGAGCATCTCCGCCGTGGGTTGCCTTGTTTCGCCGTAAAGACTGTTAATCGGTAACTTCGTCTTCTCGTCTATCGAACTTGCAATCTTTTCCTGATCGAGCAGTCCTCTCAGCCCGTGCTCCGGCGAAAACAGGGCTACAAGTTTGACCTCAGGTGCAGCGAAGAGCAGATCGATCGTACTTCTTCCAAGGCGATCCTTTCCCGTATGGTTCGTGATCAGCCCAACGCGCTTTCCGCGGAACATGGCGAAGTTATCGCGCACCAGAACATCGATACCGTTGAGAGTTGCAAGCGATGATGCTCGCTTCTCAGGTCCCGGTCCTGATGGCCCCTGAGGAACGCCCCGCCGGTTAGAGTAAGGAGGGGCGATGATCGATGCCGCAACGATCGACGAGACACGGCCACGCAGGGACCCGACATCGGCTGGTTGTTTGGGATCGAGCCGAGGATGGACGCGATTACTCAGGAACACGACAAAGGTTTCGCTTTCAGGATCCATCCAGATCGACGTTCCCGTGAAGCCCGTATGACCAAAGCTGCCGATTGGAAAAAGGTCTCCGCGATTGGCTGAGAATGTTGTGGCGATATCCCAGCCCAGGCCTCTGGCGAATCCGTCGCTGGCATTGCCTCCTGAAACACGCGCTTCAGTCATTCGCGCAACGCCCAGCGGGCTGAGGATGCGTGTTCCCGCGTACTCACCTCCGTTGAGGATCATCTGACAGTACTTCGCCAGATCGTCCGCTGTGGAAAAGAGTCCTGCGTGCCCGGCGACACCACCCATCAGATATGAGCGCGGGTCGTGCACCTCGCCGCGCATCCAGTGCTCGTCGCCGCCGGTCTTCTCGCCCGTGCTCGGCACCGTCACGGATCCGCCACGCTTCTCAGTTGGCGCCATTCGTCCGCGCAGACTCGCATGGGGCTTGAATCCGGTGTCCTTCATTCCCAATGGCGAAAAGATATTCTCGGCAGCAAACTGGTCCAGAGTCTGACCGCTCAAGCGTCGGACCAATTCCCCAAGAACGATGAAGTTGACGTCGGAGTAAATGAATCGCGAGCCTGCCTCGGCGATGGGAGCAAGAGCCCAGATATTCTCCAAAGCCTTCTCTGCGCCGGCTTCGTAATCCCTGACCTCGTTATCGGGAATGAAACCCGATCGGTGTGTCAGCAACTGTTCGACAGTGATGTTCTTTTTACCTGCCGCGGCGAATTCCGGAATGTAGCGAGAGACGGGGTCGCCAAGCCTGACACGGCCCCGCTCGACGAGGATCATGATGGAGGTGGCGGTGGCGACCACTTTTGTTAGTGATGCAAGATCGAAGACGGTGTCGGAAGTCATCGCTTCAGTGGTTGGTTGGAGAGCCCGATTTCCGTATGCGCGTCTCCAGACGATCTGCCCTTGACGGCTGACAACTACCACGGCTCCAGGCAACTGGTTCTTTGCGATTTCGGCTGCGACTTCAACATCGATGTAGGCGAGTTGCGAAGATCGCATCCCAACTCGCTCGGGCGGGGTCTGAGCGAGCGCCAATTGAAGAGTTACTAGCCAGATTGTGGCGACGAGGAACGACTTTCTTTTCAT
>JBDTUW010000745.1:0-2914 GCA_040007555.1 Acidobacteriota bacterium
GGATCATGGTCAAAGGGCGCACCTTTGCGTCCCATCATACGCGCAGTTTTATGCGGTACAGGCTGAACTAAATCATGCTGATCAGGGATAGTAGTTGGGCTCTCAGCAGGCTGGTGATTTGCGCGGTGCTGTTGGCGCCTGGAGTGGTGCTTTCCGGATGTCAGCAGGGCGAGTCTTCCGCCTCGGCATCTCGTGGTGACCGGCGACCGGGGCTTCCGGTCAAGGAAGTGAGATTAGTACAGGCCGAGGAACTCTCATTGGCGCGTAAGGTGACTGCTCCTGGAACCTTGGCCGCCGATGAGCAGGCGACGCTCAGTTTCAAGGTCGCGGGCCGGCTGAGCCAATTGCGAGTCGATCTTGGCAGCGTGGTCAGGAAAGGGCAGGAAGTAGCTCAACTCGAGACGCAGGATTTTCGCGTCCGTGTCGAGCAGTCGGAGGCCGCGCTTCAACAAGCTCGCGCAAGGTTGGGCCTTCCGCCGCAAGGCACCGATGATCGCATCGCTATCGAAGCGACAGCGGTTGTGAAGCAGGCGAATGCCCTGCTTGAGGAAGCCCGTTTAAATCTGGAACGGACAAAACGTCTCGTCAGTGAGGGCGTCCAATCGCAATCGGAGCTTGACCGGGTGGATTCGGCGTTCAAAGTGGCGGACAGCAGGTTTCAGGATGCGATCGAGGAGGTCCGCAATCGACAGGCGGTATTGCTGCAAAGGAGGTCGGAGTTGGCGATTGCACGGCAGCAGCTGGCCGAGACGACGCTCTTTACGCCATTTGAGGGTGCGATCCGGGAGAGGCGCGCAACGGTTGGAGAGTACCTCGTCGCAGGCACGCCAGTGACGACCATCGTGCGCCTGCATCCGCTTAGACTGCGCGTCGAGATCCCGGAGAGGGACGCGCAGGCACTGCATGTTGGACAGGCTGTGCGCGTCACGGTTGAGGGGGATCCGGAGGTTTTTGCCGGGCGGGTCGCCCGTCTGAGTCCGGCATTTGTCGAACAGAGCCGCACCCTGGTGGTCGAGGCTGAGGTCGATAATCAGCGCGGCCGCCTTCGCCCCGGGTCCTTTGCCAAGGCGGAGATCGAAACGAGCACGAAGTTGAGCGTCGTCATGGTTCCCACGTCTTCGGTTGTCACCTTCGCCGGGATTCAGAAGATTTTTCTTATCAAGGACTCGAACGCCGTTGAGCGTAGTGTAGTCGTAGGTCGCGGGCAAGGCGACCTCGTTGAGATTGTTGAAGGAGTAAAGGCTGGCGAGATGGTAATTGCGGTTCCGGGTAATCTCGTCGGTGGCCAACCCGTCAAAGTTCTTAATTGAGTGCAACCCCAGGCGCTCCCTCCCCGTCATAGGCTCTAGAAGTCCGATTTTGGATTTTAGATTGTGGATTTTGGATTGCGGCCGGATCAGGTGTCCGAACTCTGGCCGCAATCGAATCCACAATCCAAAATTCAAAATCGAAATGGGATCGTCCTCTTAGATTATCTTATGCAGAAACTTGCAGAAATATGCATTCGTCGACCGGTTTTCGCCGCGATGATCATTCTGTCGCTGGTGGTAGTCGGGGCAGCCAGTTACTTCAAGCTCGGTGTCGATCGCTTCCCCTCAATTGATCTTCCCACTGTCACCGTCAGGATGAACCTCCCGGGGGCCTCACCCGAGGAGGCGGAATCGCAGCTTGCCCGTCCTGTAGAGGATGCGATTAATACGGTTGAGGGCGTCGAACAGCTACGATCGGTATCGAGCCAGGGAAGGGCCTTTGTCAGTGTCGGGTTTAATCTCGACCGCAATATCGAGTCGGCGGCTCAGGATGTGCGCGATCGAGTGCAGTCCGTCCTTCGCCTGCTGCCGCCTGGAACAGATCCCCCGGTAGTGCAGAAGCAGGACAGCGATTCCGAACCGGTGATGACGATCGCGCTTTCGGGTGATCGGTCGGTGCGAGAACTATCGGAGCTGGCGGATAAAGTGGTTCGAGTCCAGATTGAGCGCTCCGTTGGAATCGGTGAAGTGGGGATCAATGGCGGGCTTAATCGAGCGATCAACATCTGGGTGGATGCCGATCGGCTTGCTGCATATCGTATTCCGATTACCGCAGTCCGCGAGGCGCTGGTTCGACAGAACTCGGATATCCCCGGTGGAAACATCGATGCGGGTCGACGCGAGTTAACCTTGCGTACCATGGGCCGGGTTGCGGACGCGCGTCAGTTCGATGATCTCGTGGTGGCCAATAACGATAACTCTCAGGTGCGTATCCGTGATATCGGCTATGCCGAAGACGGGACCAAGGAACAACGCTCGTTGTCGCGTCTCAACGGAGTTCCCGCGGTCACTCTAGAGATCGTCCGGCAATCGGGCGCGAACACGGTTGCGGTTATCGATGACGTTAAGAAAAATCTGGATCGCGTGCGACCACAGCTGCCACCGGACGTGCGGCTGGAGGTGATCGCCGACCAATCGAAGTACATCAAGAACGCACTTCGCGAGATCAATCTGCATCTTGTTCTCGGCAGTATCCTCGCTTCATTGGTGGTCCTCGCGTTCATGCGATCGTGGCGCGCGACGATCATTGCGGGGATTGCCATTCCCGCATCGGTCATTGCCACATTCGCGATGATGCGATGGCTTGACTTCACTTTGAACAGCGTCACGATGCTGGCGCTGGTGCTTATGGTTGGAGTCGTCATCGACGATGCCATTGTGGTGCTCGAGAATATCTTCCGCTTCATCGAAGAGAAGAAGATGACACCCATGATCGCTGCGAAGGAGGCAACCCAGGAGATCGGCATGGCGGTCATGTCGACGACGCTCTCTCTGGTGGTCATCTTTCTACCAGTGTCCTTCATGTCATCGGTCTCTGGACGCTTCCTCTACCAGTTTGGAATCACGGCCTCGGTGGCCATTCTCGTGAGTCTCCTGGTGTCATT
>JBDTUW010000746.1:0-2912 GCA_040007555.1 Acidobacteriota bacterium
CCGCAGCGCTGCCGGCCAGCGCCGGCCAACCCAACTGAAAGAAACCGATGAAGGTGTAGAAACCCGCCCAGAAACGCGGCCCGGGCTTGAGCCGCATGATGCCGCCGTAGATAGGCTCGCCCGTGTAAAGTGTGTAGCGAATCGCTTCGAGATTGAAGACCACCTGCAGCAGAATCGCCGCGGTCACTATCAGGAATATCGAAGATGAGTATTTGACGGCGGCTGCCGGACCAACCAGCCATTCACCACCGCCGATGGAAGTGGCGGCCATAACTGCGCCGGGTCCGATGACGCGCATCATGTTGCGTGCGCTGAAGGGTGGCGGTGACGTCAGGTCCGACACTTCCCAGGCCGGAAGCTCACCGTGGCTCGATGGAAGAGAAGACGGGTCGGCATCCGGCGCATCAGGGTGTGGATTGGGCATCCCTCAAGACTCCTTTTGATGGTTCTTCTTTGCAGCGCGGGCATTGCGGCGCAAGCCGCCGGCTTTTGTTCGTTTAACCGGACTCTTGCGGAAACGCACCGCGAAATCGCTTTCAGTCAATCCGGTAAGCTCGTCGAGGGCTGGCTGGACGACGCCAGCTCTCGGCTCAAAACGCGGTTCGCTTGTCTCTGTCGAGAACCTTGACCAGGGACAAACGTCCTGGCAAATGTCACAACCAAAAACCCAGTTCTCCAGATGAGACGCGATCGGTTCAGGTAAATTCTCTTCGCGTAACTCGATGGTCCCATATGAGATGCATCTTGTGGCGTCGAGCTGGTAAGGGGCAATAATAGCCGCCGTTGGGCACGCGTCAATACAGGCCGTGCACGAACCACAATGGTCAGGAGAGGTCCGGTCGTCGTACTCGAGCTCTACAGAAAGCAGCAGCTCGCCCAAAAACACCCACGATCCGTACTCCTGCGTGATCAGATTCGTGTGCTTGCCGATCCAACCCAGGCCGGCTCGCTGCGCCCAGACCTTGTCCATTGCCGGCGAGCTATCAACGCAAATCTTTCCTTCCACACCCGGAACGCGATCTTCGATCCAGACCAGCAGCTGTTTGAGCTTGTCGCGCAGCACATCGTGATAGTCATCACCCCACGCATAGCGCGAGATCTTTCCAATCGCTGGATCATCGCTATGCGTCCCAGGGTGGAAGTAATTCAGGGCAACCGAGACAACGGAGCGGACCGAGTTCATGAGTTGACGCGGATCGCTTCGCTTCTCAGGGTCGCGGGCCATGTAGTCCATGCGTCCGTGAAATGCACGAGCCAGCCACTCACCGAGTCGTTGCCCTTCCTCCGACAATGAAACGGCAGCGACAATGCCGATCTTATGGAAGCCCAGCGCCCTCGCCTTCGTCTTGATTTCATCTGAGCTGATTGGACCCATAGGTGATACGTTCAAGAAAGAGACCCGATGGTGGCGCCGTCAGCCGCGCTGGCGCGAACTTTGCCGCGGCTTTCGGTTTTGCCAGCAATGCCGTCACCTCGGCAACGGAGACATTGCCGCGACCAATCTCAACAAGAGACCCGACCAGACGTCGAACCATCTTCCAGAGAAAATGCGAGGCGCTGATCCGGAAGAGAAGCAGGTGTTCGTCCCTGGTGACAGATGAAGATTCGACGACGACAATCGTGGATTGCTCTCGACTCGAGTCGCGCTCGCTAAACGCAGAGAAATCATGCCGGCCGGCGATGACGCGCGCTGCTTCAGACATCAATCCGGCATTGAGCTCATCCTTGATCCACCAGACAAATCGTTTGCCAAAAGCCGTGCGTCGGGTCGATATCTGATAAAGATAAGTTCGCGCGGTTGCACTGTGCCGGGCGTGAAACCGCGCATCAGCCTCTTCAACCGAAAGCAGATTTATGTCCGATGGCAATCGATCATTGATGCCACGCAGTATCTCGTCAGTTCGGCGCTCGACCCGCGCGTCACCGGGCCGGCGGTGAACCTTCACATGCGCGATCTGAGCGATGGCATGGACACCGGCATCGGTTCTGCCTGCACCGCCAATCTCAAGCTCTCGCCCAAACAAATCTGCAGCGGCCCGCCTTAGCTCGCCCTGAACGGTGCGGGCATTGGCTTGCTCCTGCCACCCGCTATACCGCGTCCCTTCATACTCGAGCGTTAGTTTCCAGGTCTGCATTTTTAGTCGAAGATCTCTTCGCAATCTCCCCAGTTCAATCAAGTTCAATCAGGGTCAATCAGGTTCAAGCAGGACAAACCGTCGTCAGGCACAGGGAGGCTCTAGAGCACTGCCCAGACGCGGCGCTTGAGCCGTTGCTTCAGGTCCACATATCCCTCATCACCGGCAATCAGCTCACCAAGCGTTTTTCGCACTCCCGCGTGCCATTTTCCGATTTGCAGCATGCGCTCGATCATGGGGGCGCCGGCAAACTCTCCACGGTAGAACCTCTTCTGCAATTCCGCTGCCCGGCGCAGCTCCGCGCCAAACTCCGCTCGCCACATCATGTCGTAGTCGCTGATCTTCGACTGCAAGGCGCTGGCGAGTAACTCTGCAGATTTGAGTGCGTAGTAAATGCCCTCTCCGGTAAGAGGATCAACAAAACCTGCGGCGTCGCCCACCAGGGCCCACGCGCCCGTCTCGCTGCAAACACTCAGCCGATCCCACGTTGCCGGTTCGAGCGCGGGTATCATGGCACCATAAAATGTTGCGCGGGCGGTTGAGTGATGATCGGCAGTTCGAATCTCGTTTGCGATCTCCGGGTCTTCAATCTCGATGAAGTCGAGGAGTCTCGCCTTGAGCGCGGCCGGGGTCGCTTCGCGGAATTTTGAAGCGATCCCATACGAGAGGTGATCGGGTCGCGGAAAGATCCACAGATAGCCGGTGAGGTCAGTGGCGTATTTGACATCAGCCTGACCCCGGGGTCGTGCGCGATCGGGTTTGACGAGCCAGCCGAGG
>JBDTUW010000747.1:0-2902 GCA_040007555.1 Acidobacteriota bacterium
CCCCGCCCCTACGGCCTTCGCGGCTCACCTGAGACTTCCTTCCCATTCTTTGTCAATCGATCACTTGAACACCTTCCGGCGGCTCAAACCTGAATTGCAGATCACTCGCTGGCGGGTTCTCTCGCAGATTCGTGAAGGAAAAATCCGACCGCGCACCATCCGACTCGATAAACGAGAGTCTCGCCAGCTGCAAGGTGGCGAGATCAATCTCGAGCATCAGCTCCCGAAACTCCCCAGCGCGTTTTGGGATCAACCGAAGCACTCGATTTCCCGCGTGAGTCGGCGCTTCGTTAGCCCATTCGATCTTCGAAAAATCGCGCCGCAAATCTCCGCGGCCGAGTAGAAACATGAATGGCGCTCTCAGGTCGCTACTTTCCTTCACCCGAGTCCGGGTCGCGACCTTCTCTGATGGCACGTACTCAACGATGACCCTTCCGTCGGAAACGAAGAGCTTCGCTTCCGGGCTGGTGTAATCCCAGCGCATCTTCCCTGGCTTTTTCAGCAGCAGGCGACCGCTCTCGCGTCGCGTTCGCTCGCCTCTCGCCGTGTAGACCTGCGTGAAATCGGCGCTCAATGTCTGAAGTCTTCGATACTTCGCCTGCAAACCGTCAACCACCCTTGATAGTTCATCCTGCGCCCCGATCGGGGACGATACTGTCAGACAGCAGCAAAGCGCCACAAACCGCTTCAGACTATCCATTCGTATCCGTTGAGATATCGTAGAGACCAGGGGTATTTCTCCTATTTTGCAAGCGGCAGATAGAATAGCAGGTCGGTCGCCGGCGGCTCGTAGCCCAGTTGGCGAAGCATCGCCACGACCTGGCCGCGATGCAGCGTCGAGTGATTGACCAGGTGTTGCATGAGACGAATGAGCGAGTACGAAAACTCCTGGCCTTTAGTGTTGGTGTAGTGGAGTTCGCGCGCCAGACCGAAGTCGCTCAAACCGCTGAGGAACTCGCGGCGCTCAATCTCGATCTGGCTCCAGCGAGTCCTCAAGTCCTCGAGTGCCGGAAAGTCCGATTCGCTCCATAAAACCTGCGGTGAAGCCCCGCGCCATCGTTCAAGCCAGATCCATTCGGCGCCCGTCATATGAACGAGACTCCCAAAGAGCGACCTGTGGCTGACACCCACCTCGCGCTTCAGCTCTTCCTCACTTACCTTTGAGGCGGCATCAAGGATCAGATGATTCGCCCACTCAGTATAATCAAACAGAAACCGCACCTCTTTGATGTTCACCTGGAGCCTCCACTTCAGCCAGCGACTTCGCGATCTTCGCAGCAAGTCGCGCGTTCTGGCGCAAAAGCGCAATGTTAGCACTAAGGGCGCGCGAGCCAGTCAACTCGGCGACCCTTGAAAGCAGGAATGGCGTCACATCCTTGCCCTTTATCCCCAGCAGGCTCGCCGCATCGAGAGCCTGCTCAATAGCCACCTCGACTTCAACTCGAGGCAGTTCAGCCTCAGCGGGTACCGGTTGCACTACCAGGACTGCGGTGGCGCAGCCCAGTTGCCAATGAGCTCGCGCCACCGAGACCACTTCTTCCGGGCGATCGGCGCGCAGGTCGAGCCTCAAGCCACTGCTCGCGGAATAGAAGGCCGGAAGCTCATCCGTGCGATAACCGACGACGGGCACACCAAGTGTTTCCAGTGCCTCAAGAGTCTTGGGAAGGTCGAGGATGGACTTCGCTCCGGCGCAGACAACGATCAGCGGATATCGGGCAAGCGCGGTCAGGTCGGCGGAAATATCGAAACTGACGATTGCGCCGCGATGAACTCCGCCGATTCCTCCCGTTGCAAAGACCCGGATCCCGGCGCGATGCGCAAGATGAAGCGTTGCGGCGACCGTGGTTGCTCCCCAGCTCTGAGACGCGACGACTCGCCCGAGATTGGCGAGACTGACCTTCGCGACGCCGGTGCGCGAGGCGATGGCATCGAGTTGCTCGTTCTCGAGGCCGATCACAGGACGTCCCGCAACGATGCCGATCGTCGCAGGTTCCGCGCCCTCGCTGCGGATTTCGTCCTCACAGGCTCGAGCAGTCTGCAGATTGTGCGGTGCCGGCAGGCCGTGGGCGATAACCGTCGACTCGAGCGCAACGATTGGCCTTGAAGTCTGAAGCGAGCGCGCCACGGCGGGTGAGAATGAGAGATCGGCGGGATCGGAGTTCCCTGCCTGGACTTGCTCGGTCATGGTTCGGCTCAATGGAACAGAGTTCGGGTGAATTTCATCAGATCCTCAGCGGATCAGCTTAGTCAGCATGACGGGCGACCGCAAGGCCTCCTCCCTTAAATCGATTTATTGCAATCGTCCGAAAGGGGAACGGCGTCTCGTTTGTGGAGAATCCTGAAAGAACCACCCAGTTCGGAGGGCAGGAGAAACATGCCGCTCAGGCAGGTTCGCGGATTGGCCTTCACCCGGCATTTCTTGCGCTCTCACTTGAAAAAGCACTCAGGCTCTCTTATGCTCAGCCCCACAACAGCTTAGCTCGGTCAGCCTGACGGGCAAAGTTGATCAAGATCTCTGCGCTAGATGGTCAGAATCGGCAGCAGAAAAAGAGCATGGTCGAGTCTGTCAACTAAACACCAGCGACGGAGTTTCGATGGCGATAAAAAAAGAGGTCTTGGCACTGGTCCTGGGTGGCGGCCAGGGAACGCGACTTTTTCCGCTCACTTTGCAGCGTTCAAAGCCGGCAGTACCTCTTGGCGGAAAGTACCGTCTGATTGACATTACGGTCTCGAATTGCATCAATTCCGATATTAATCACATCTACGTCCTGACCCAGTTCAATTCCGCATCGCTCAACCGGCACATTTCACAGACGTATCGTTTTAGCCGTTTCTCCGACGGCTTCGTCGAAATCCTCGCCGCGGAGCAAACGCCCGACAACAGAAACTGGTTTCAGGGTAC
>JBDTUW010000748.1:0-2898 GCA_040007555.1 Acidobacteriota bacterium
TCGAACTCCAATGCGGTTTCGTAGGTTCGCGATCCCATCACATAGCAGTCGATCGTCTTGAGGAACTCTTCCACGAATTCCGGCGTCATGATGTCCCCGGCATCGAATTTGTCTGAGGTCTCGAGCCAATCCACCGTTCCGTCCCGCCGAGCGATGAAGCCATCGAGACTCGCGACCATGTGGATCGTTACGCGAGAATTCGTGTTTCCCATTATCGTGCCTCCACTCTGTACAACCTGACGCTTAGTAGATTGTTGAAATATCCACTGCTGCTGCCGCTATTTGGGCCACCACTACTAGTCTAGTCTAGCCAAGGAGAAAGAAAGTCGAAGGGGACGAACAGATACGCCTCATTTCGCCACCTCGAATTTTCTTTATGGCAAAGGCGATGGTTCGTATTGACAGGTTTTTACAGGAAGCGGTGCGTCTTTGCCCTGGGCTGGTTCTTCACGCGCTCAAAGAACTCTGTTTCTGTAATCTGAGTTGGCCAGTCGAGGTTTAGCGATACGACCCAGGATTGGTCTTTTTGTAATTCGGATCGGGCCGCGGCCCTCGGCGATCACCTTTTCATTCATCGTCCTTAACTCCGATCTAAGCCCAGAGCACAGCAGGTAAGGTGCCGGCGTCATTTGAGACTTACACCCTCGGCCTCCAAAACGGGTCACCGCCGGGAAGATACTGAATCGGTACTTCGGTGACAAAGGTCTTGAGCCACCTCGCGCATTCCTCCATTCCGCGTTCTTCTGAGGGAACGTGACCGAGGACGATCAGTCCTTTCTTCTTACCTGCCGTAATACAATCGCGGGCGTATTCAATTCCTTCCCATTCGCGCGTTTCGCCAATCACCAGCGCATCGACATTCGGGTCGTCGAGTGCTTCCTTGATGCCGGGAAAATTATTGAAACCGGGCATTAAGATGACTCGGCGGATCGGCATCCGGGGATTACCGATGGCCCGCGGAGCGCTCGCGTTCAGGTGACGTCCCATAAACAGAGCCAGTCCTTCCAGTGTGGTAGGTGGTATCGAAAAGAGATGAGGTCGCTCAGAAGATCCGTATCCTCGCCAACCCAGAGCCTCGACCACTCCCGCCAGGATTCCGTCGGGTCTCCGAGCGTGCCAGTGGTCGTGAAAGCGCCAGACAACCAGGCCATTCTTCTCAATAAAATTGCGTTTGGCTTCGTATATCTCGCCGCGCAGGTTGGTCGTCTCGTCAGTGTGGTTGTAAAACGTCGGCTCGTGCATGATCAGCAGATTCTTCCCCGCGGCAAGCGCGCGCTGGCAAACATCGAGTGTGGCGCTGAAGGATGTGGCGATGCCCTTGACGATCGTTTCGGGATCACCGGCTTTGAAGGTATCCACCGTTTCACTACGCCACGGCACACCGACATTCTTTTGAATGCGCTCAATCACCTGTCGCGCGGTGATCCCCTCAGACACATTTGCAGCAAGTGCAGTCGAATAGAGTCCAGCTCCAGCAAGAACGAGGAATCCTCGGCGGTGAATTGTGTGCACAGGTCGAGTCCTTTCGGTCCCGAAACCGGATAGTCGTGGCGAGCCAACATTTGCTGCGCGCCTCGTGGTCGCGCTCTAACTGCTACTCGGTGTCCGCGCTTGGCCCGTAGATTTCCGGGACCTTGCCACCCATCGACCGCAGGTAGGTGCTGAGCTGGCCGCGGTGGTGGACTGAATGCTTGACCGTGAGTGCAAGAAAATTGATTGCAGGCATTTTGATGACACCGAAGTCGAGGACACCGCCGAGTTTGTCGCCTGACATGGCGCGCACGCGATCAAGGGCAACGGGGACTCTTTCCTTGTAACGGGCGATGGCATCGGCGGGGTTCATGATGCCGCAAGAGTCAGAATCGTCGGGCGGAGGAGCGAATTCGCCACTTGCAATGACGTTGAGCAGCCACTCGTCTACGAGTGTCAGGTGCCGGACGAGTCCGAGACCGGTCTTTGACTTCGTATCGGGTTGGTAGTCGAGATGGTCGTTGGGAACCGCGGCGATGACCCCTAGAGTTGACTGCATTTCGTTTTCAAAATCCGCGATGAGAAAATCAGCCACAATCCGTGCTTCTTTGGAATCCATATGAGCTCCTTTTTCACCGATCGACTTGGTAACCTATGCCTTTGAGCAGACCGGCTCGATGTAGAATGGTCCGCGTGTGATACACGGATGTGTAGAGAACCGCGCAATGGTTACACACTAAAATATGTAATGATGAAAAATCAATTGAAGGCCGCTGAGCTGGTGAGGGCGAATCGGCTGATATGGTCTGTTTCTGCAGCAGAGCTCAGGATCACAGAATCAGACGTGGATGTGAGAACCTGAAGATCCACGTCGGGGATCAACCTTCTCTGAAAAACACTGTTAGCAACCGACAGCTTACCCTATGGTCGCACTATTCAAGTGCCCCCCCCGCCCTTACTGAGGCCCGGCCGTTCCTCGCGGAGCCTGAACGGAAGCGCGACGGATTCTCCCAGATGGAGCGCCCTGTAGACCCCTGGGCTTCGAGGACGTACCACATTCCACCTTCCCCACCCATCGCGGAGATCTCTTTTCTTATTGATTATCAATATATTACTTGACGAGAATCAATAAATAGTTTATTGATATTCAATAAATCAGGAGGTGGTGAATCATGTCAAGGAAAGCTTCGTCATCCGCCCCGCTGCCGATCGCGTGCATCGTGCTGCGGATACTTATCGTCGTGAACTGGCTGTCGGGGATAGCGATCTTGGTTCTGCTGGTGGCCATGCCCAACAGGCAATGGATCATGACTGCGTTCAAACTTGTTGCTTCGCCGGAGGCAGAGCGGCTGATCATTGGCTTGCAGGCGATCGCGGTGGTCGGTCTCGTCGCGATCCCGCTGAACTACGTCGTCCTCAAACGGCTGC
>JBDTUW010000749.1:0-2897 GCA_040007555.1 Acidobacteriota bacterium
CTACGTCTACCGCGGTAAGAACCGGAGCGACGAGAATCTCGTCAGCTCATTTCACTGCATCCATGCCGATCGCGCGGAGGTCAACGCGTTCACCGTCAAGTTTGCACGGCGCGGATTGACTTACGAGGTTCCCGAGATTACGGAACTTCAATTTGCCAATAGTAAAGACGGCCACCTCATTCCCTGACACTGACTCAGTAGCAGTCAGATCGGCACTGGTGCCACCTCATATGATCTGACTGTCGGCAGCCCTGTCCCCCCCCAACTCCGGCCAGGGCTGCTTCTGTCTTTCCGCCCACCGATCATCTAACCAGGCGCGCGGCAGGGAGGCTCGCACAACCTCTCTCACTTCGCCTTGGCTCACTCATTCGCTTATACTCAATCGACTCGGGCGGCACAGCCATCGCCGCAGATTTTCATAGAGCAAGCACAGATGGCAGTTCGGCTGACAACTCTGGAGAGATAATGGGTGAGCACGACGTATCAACCGCGGAGGATCCTGCGATTGCACAGGCATTCATGAAGTCGCTTCTCGCAGACGTCACCGCCCTGGAACGGATGATTGAGGGCGGCCAAATCGAGAGCAACGTGCGCCGAATTGGTGCCGAGCAGGAGATGTTCCTCATTGACGCGGCCATGGGGCCCGCCCCGGTTGCGCTCGACCTGCTTGAGAAGGCCCAGGACGGCCGACTGACGACCGAACTGGCCAAATTCAACCTCGAAGCGAACCTCGCACCCCGGCTGCTCGCAGGCAGCGGCCTTCGCGACATGGAGGAGGAACTTGAGCAATTGATTGCGATCGCGCGCGCGGCCGCTCTGCGCTCAAACGCAGATGTTCTTCTCACCGGAATACTGCCGACTCTGCGACAATCGCACCTGACACTGGACAACCTCACGCCGCTCCCGCGCTATTTTGAACTCGATCGAGCACTGCAGCGTCTGCGCGGTTCAGCGTATAACATTCACATCAAGGGGCTGGATGAGCTGCAGGCATCTCACGACAACCTGATGTTTGAAGCCTGTTGCTGCAGCTTCCAGGTTCATTTGCAGGCCGGGCCCTCTGAGTTCGCAGGACTCTATAATCTCGCGCAGGCGATATCAGCCCCACTTCTCGCCGTCGCCGCGAACTCTCCTCTGCTCATGGGGCATCGCCTCTGGCACGAAACACGGGTGGCCCTCTTTCAGCATTCGAACGACGAGCGATCCAGCGCCCGCCAGTCAAGAAGCCATCCGCCACGTGCCAGTTTCGGCGACGGCTGGATCAAGGATTCGGTGATCGAGATATTCCGTGAAGAGATCGCAAGGTTTCGAGTCATCCTCGCGACACAGATCGACGAGGACCCACTGGTTTTACTTAGCCAGGGCAAACTGCCGCAGCTGGCGGCACTGCGGCTGCACAATGGCACTGTCTGGCGCTGGAACAGGCCGTGTTATGGAGTCAACGACGGCGTTGCACATCTGCGAATCGAGCATCGCCCCCTTCCCGCTGGTCCTTCTCAAATAGACGAGATGGCCAACGCCGCTCTTTTCTATGGCCTCATGACAGGGTTTGCCACCGAGTATGGGCCCGTCGAAGAGTTGATGAAGTTCGACGACGTCAAGACCAATTTCTTCGCCGCCGCGCGCTACGGACTGAAGGCCCAGCTGACCTGGCTTGACGGTCGCGACGTAACGGCGTCGGTACTCATCCGCGAAGAGCTTCTGCCCGCAGCTCGTCAAGGTTTGCTTCAGGCCGGCGTTGACGCGCCCGATATCGAACGCTACCTCGGTGTCATCGAGGACCGGTTAGAGCGCGAGCAGACGGGTGCTCTGTGGTCGCTCAGATCGCTCGAGGGCATGGGAGAGACGGGCACGCGTGAGTCGCAGGATCGTCGTCTGACAGAAGCGATGCTCGAGGGACAGCTGAGCGGAGCCCCAGTGTCTGAATGGCCGCTGGCCCAACTGAACGCAGACTGGCATAGGAGTTGCGAAACGGTCTCACAGCTTATGTCAACGGATTTGTTTACCGTGCGTCCGGATGATCTGGTCGATCTGGCGGCGAGCGTCATGAGCTGGAGACATATTCGTCACGTACCGGTTGAGGATGATGAAGGACATCTTCTTGGTCTGATCTCTCACCGAGATCTTCTGCGATTTCTCGCAACAGGCCTGTCGACGCAAAATAAGGGATCGATCACTGTGAAAGAGGTCATGGAGCAGGATGTCCTGACGGTGGCACCAGACACCCCTATTCTTGAGGCGCTCGCCTTCATGCGCCGTTCGCGCGTTGGCTGCCTGCCCGTCGTCGAGAATGGGCTTCTCATTGGAATTGTCACGGCACAGGATTTTCTTGCGGTCTCCGCAGATATCATTGAGAAACGACGTACTGACATTGCACCTCAAGTATCCTCTGGAGCTACGTTGGAAGCCGGGAAATCCGACAGAGAAGACACTTGATGGCGGCCCGGACAATGAGCGCAGTCCCTTGAGGTGCAAGACGAGCCGGAGGATGTCCCCAAGGTGGCCTTCAAGATTACTGAATTCATCGAACTGGATTGGAAGAAGATGCGAGAGCGGTTGTCACTGTCCCGTGCTGGCTGATAGCCAGTTCTGCAGCGATCATTGTGCCAGATCGGACAGGGATCCCGACACAGTCGGTTGTCATTGTGGCCATGTTGAATGCCTGTGCGAATCGAGTGTTTGAGATGGAAATGGCGAATGGGCGTGACCAGGGGCACAGGCTCGATGCGTGACGCCAGAATGGAGAGTTTTACAAGTAAGCCCTTGAGGGTTCACAGCTTTCTCGTCGGCGTTCCCTTGAATTCGCTCGATTGGGCCGACCTGCCGGGTGGACGCCCCGGGCTGACCATTCGCGCGATAAGTGAAATCATCGGTTTTGGCGGTGAAGCGAAAATGAA
>JBDTUW010000750.1:0-2895 GCA_040007555.1 Acidobacteriota bacterium
CCTGGAACGGCTCGAACGCGAAGGGCTGGCGCCTTCCTCAGAAGCTGAACGAGCAATACTCATTCGCCGTGTGTCTCTTGACCTCACCGGGTTGCCACCGACATCGGCTGAGATCGATGCGTTCGTTAATGACCAATCACCTCGCGCTTATGAGAAAGTCGTTGACCGGCTGCTCGACAGTCCGCGATATGGTGAGCGGATGGCCTTCAAGTGGCTGGATGCGGCCAGGTATGCAGACACGAACGGCTATCAGATCGACGGCGAACGCAGCATGTGGCGGTGGCGCGACTGGGTCATCGAAGCCTTCAATCGCAACATGCCTTTCGATCGGTTCACGATCGACCAGTTGGCGGGGGACCTTCTGCCGCATCCGACTCTCGAAGACAAGATCGCGACAGGCTTCAACCGCAATCACCGGATCAATGCTGAGGGTGGCATCGTGCCCGAAGAGTATGCGGTGGAGTACGTCGTCGACCGCGTCGATACCACCTCGACGGTGTTTATGGGTTTGACGGTGGGCTGTGCACGATGTCACGACCATAAGTATGACCCGCTGACGCAGAAGGAGTATTACCAACTCTCGGCGTACTTCAATAACGTGCCTGAGGACGGTCGCGCGTTTGATTTTGGCAACTCGGCGCCGTGGATTGCTGCGCCGGACCGCGCCCAGCAGCAACGACTGAGTATCCTGGAAAGGGAGATCGCGGCGGCCGAAAGGGTGCTTCACGCGACGACGGTCCGCTTGTCAGTCAGGCAACGTCGGTGGGAAAGGTCGTTGACGGCGTCTTCTGCAATCCAAAACTGGTTTCCCAATGACAAGTTGCTCGTTCATCTCAATTTCGATAATGCGCCAAGCCATCCAGTGATCAACCGATCCCAGCGGGCTCACCACAATCCTCCGGAAAAGCCTGCCGAGAAGCCTGCTGAGAAAATAGGAAGTTCAAAGCCCACAGATGTGGGCGAGGCGAGTCTTCCGGAGGCGATAGGTTTTAGAGGGGGAACGCCGTCCTACGTTCCGGCGCCGACAGGACACGGCGTCGCATTCGACGGAGCTCTCTGGTTTGACGCCGGCCGTTCGGCGGACTTCAGATACAAGTCCACGGGCGAAGATTTCCGGGAGCAATTCACGATCTCGGTTTGGGTTTATCCAACCTCCGAGCAAAGCGGAGCGATCGTCACGAAGATGACGGATAAAGCGGAGGAGACCGACAATCATTTGCCTCGGACGAGCGGTTGGGGGCTGTTCTTTGCCAATGGCAAAGTCAACTTCAACATGGTGAGGGAGTGGAACTACGACGGCTTTCGCGCTGAGACGGCGAACGAGTTACCGATCAGGCAATGGCACCACGTGCTCCTCGTCTTCGACGGCTTGCGCCAATACGAAGATCGTGTGCGCATATACGTCAACGGAGTCGAGCAGCAGTTAAAAGTCCTTCAACGCAATTTCTATCTGTATTGGGGGCAGCCCCAAACACCTCTTCGGATCGGCAGTGGGGGGCGACAGGAGATGATGTTTCGCGGGGCGATGGCGGACCTTCGGATCTACACGCGCCTACCGGATGATGATGAGATCGCCATTCTCGCCTGCGCCGATTCGCTCGCAACGATCTCGGCGGTTTCGCCAGGGCAGCGCTCGCGGGGACAGGTGCTCAAGATGCGAAATGCCTTTCTGGAAACCGCCGCCCCCGAGAGTGGACGGCAGCTCTGGAAGAAACTCGCACGGTTGAAAGAGACGAAGAAGGTGCTGGAGGACGCGTTTCCCACGGTCATGGTTATGCAGGAGCTTCCCTCACGTCGGGCGACCTTTGTTCTCAGACGCGGCGCTTATGACTCTCCGGGCGAGCAAGTCAGAACTGGAGTTCCAGCGTCCTTGCCGCCCATGCCGAAGCAGTACCCAGACAATCGGCTTGGTTTCGCCAGGTGGCTGGTCAGTCGCGAGCACCCATTGACGGCTCGCGTTCAGGTAAACCTTCTTTGGCAGATGCTATTCGGCACGGGACTCGTGAAAACCGCCGAGGATTTTGGATCGCAGGGAGAAGCACCGTCACACCCTGAACTACTGGACTACCTGGCGGTGGAATTCATGCAAAGCGACTGGAACATCAAAGCGCTGCTGAAGACCATGGTCATGAGTGCGACCTATCGCCAGTCCTCAAGAATGTCGGCGCGACTTCTGCAACGCGATCCCGATAACCGGTTACTCGCAAGGGGGCCACGTTTCCGGCTTTCAGCCGAGATGATCCGTGATCAGGCTCTGTTTGTCTCAGGGCTCCTGGTAGAAAAGCGGGGAGGGCCGTCAGTCAGGCCGTATCAACCCGACGGGCTCTACAAGGATATGACGTTTTCAGGCTTCACCAATTACGCCTACGACAAGGGTGAAGGTCTGTGGCGGCGTAGCCTTTACACCTATTGGAAGCGAACTGTCCTTGCTCCGAGCATGCAGGTTTTTGACGCATCCGCCCGCGAATTCTGTCAGGTGCGTGCCACTAGTACAAACACACCGCTGCAGGCGCTCAATCTGATGAATGACGTGACTTACGTTGAGGCGGCGCGGATGCTGGCGCAAAGAATGCTGCGTGAGGGCGGCATGACATCGCGAGAGCGTCTGAGGTGGGGATTCCGAACGGTGACATCGCGCTGGCCCAGTGAGGGCGAGTTGCGGGTGCAGGTGCGAAATCTGGAGGCGCAGCAGGATTACTTCAACCGGAATCCTCTGGAAGTGAAGCGATTGTTGTCAGTTGGTGAAAGACGCAATGATGAAAGTCTGCAAGCGTCAGAACTGGCGGCCTACGCGACGGCAGCGAGCCTCATACTCAACCTTGATGAGGCAACCACGAAGCAGTGAGATGGACGCAGGCCGAGCGATTGAAGAATTGCGGGTCGCGCAATTGGGGG
>JBDTUW010000751.1:0-2895 GCA_040007555.1 Acidobacteriota bacterium
TTGTGGAAGTCGTGGCCGAGGTCGAGGTCGGTCCAGCCGTAGGCAGCGGCTACGGCATTGTCCATCTCAACGTGGAGTGCGCGAAGGTGCCGGATGTAGGCGTTGGTGTCGGCGGCGTCGTGAAAGCGGTTGTAGGTCCTGGTCAGCCCCCGGAGTTGCACCGTCTTCAACATCGGCGGGAACAAACACCGACTGATTACGGAGTTTCGATAACAGGACCAGCCAATCTAGGTGATCCACGTCCTGACTCATAAGTGACTGATCACTCCTGTCGCAATACGACCATTGGGTCTACTTTAGTCGCGCGTCGCGCTGGCAGGTAACAAGCGAGGAACGCACTCACTGTCAGCAGCGCCGTCACTCCGACGAACGTCAGGGGATCGAGCGCGCTCACTCCGAAGAGGAGATTGGCGAGCAGACGCGTCACCAATCCGGCAAAACCTAACCCGATCGCGACGCCGGTTCCCACCAGCAGCGCGCCTTGCCCGACGATAAGCTTGAATATCTCCCTTGAGCTGGCGCCGAGAGCGATGCGAATGCCGATTTCGCGTGTCCGCTGCCTCACCGCATATGACATCACGCCGAAGACGCCGACGGCGGCCAGCAGCAGCGCCAGCGCGCCGAACCCGCCCAGAGCTGTCGCCGCGACGCGCGCCGGGAAGAGCGGCTGGTCCATGTGTTCGACCATCGTCCGCGCATCGTAGAGCGGCAGATTCGCGTCCAGCCCATGCATCTCCTTGCGCAGGGTAGTCGTCAGCAGGTTCGGATCTCCCGCGCCGCGGGCAATGAGCGTGACTTTGCTCTCGTAGTTCTGCGCCAGCGGAAGATAGACAAACGGACTGGGTTGTTCAGCCAGGCTCGAGTATTTGCCGTCTTGCGCGACGCCGACGATTTCGATCCATTTCCCAGTCGTAAAGTTGAACCGTTTGCCGATGGGTTCTTCCCCCGGCCAGAAGCGGCGCGCAAAGGCCTCGTTGACAATCGCGACCGGGGAGCTTTGGGCGTCGTCGTGCGCGGTAAAGTCGCGGCCCTGCAACAAGCGGGTCTCCATCGTGCGGAAATAATCCAGGCTGATGGAGGTCGTCAACACGATCGGCGCCTGGTTCGCGTTCTTCGGCTCATCGCCATGCCCATTGTCCTGAATGAAGACGCCTCTCCCCCCGCTCTCGCCGGAGGTAAGCGGTGCGTGCGCGGTCAGCGCGGCCGCCTGCAGGCCGGGCAGGCTGCGCACTCTGTCGAGCGCCAGTCGCTGAAACTCGCGACCGCGCTCACGATCATACTGCTGCACCCCCAGATCGAAGGATACTTCGACGGCCTGCTCGGGATTGAAGCCGGGATCGATCTGTTGCGCGCGCAGCAGCCCACGCAACACCAGCCCCGCGCACAACAGCAGCACGAGAGAGAGAGACATTTGCGCCACCACCAGCACGTTCCGCAAACGCGAGCGACGATAACCACCAAGGGTGGAATCGTTTTTCAGCGCCGGTATCAGGTCCGGTCTGGTTGCCTGCAGCGCCGGGAGCAAACCAAAAAGAATGCCAGTCAGAAATGACAACGCGATCGTGTAGACCAGCACCCGCCAGTCGAGCTGCAACTCGATAGCCGTAAACCCAAAAAATACCGGCTTGATCCTCGCGGCTAATCCAACAGCACCATAAGCGAACGCCAGACCGAGTGCGCTGCCCAGGAGAGCCAGCAGAACACTCTCAGTCAATAACTGCCGCAGGACCCGCATACGTCCGGCGCCGATGGCCAGCCGAATGGCGATCTCTCGGTGCCGCTCGGACGCGCGCGCCAGGAGCATGTTCACCAGATTCGTACACGCCAGCAGCAACACCAGCGCGACTACTCCCATCGACAGTGCGGAAAATCTTAAGACGGTGCCGCGCATCGCCGCGCCAAACAGACCCGCCTGGGTAAGCACGACAATCTGACCCTTGTTCGTCTGCGGATACTCGCGCCCGATTTGGGCCGCAATCAGATTGAGCTCGCCTTCGGCTTGCGCCCAGCTCACCCCTTCTTTCAGTCGCCCGATTGTAGACACGGGAGCCGTGCGCCCTTTGAGCGGGCCGGTGCCCACTTCAAGTCCTGGCTTCATCATCATGGGGAACCAGAGTTCCGGCGTGAAGGCCAGCTCCGTGCCGCGGAATTCCGCTGGGGCAATGCCAATGACCGTATAATTCCTCCCTCCGATGAGCGCACTTTGGCCAATGATCTGCGGATCAGCGCCGAACCGCTTCTGCCAGCACTGGTAACTCAGCATGACTACTGGATGCGCTCCGGGATTAAGGTCGTCTTCCGGCGCGATCACCCGACCGAGCACAGCGCCCACTCCCAGCAGACTGAAATAGTTGCCCGTTACGTGGAGACCCCAAATCCGCTCGTTGATTCCGTTATTACTTAGACCAACCGGCGCCATGCCCATCGCGGCCAGACCGGCCAGCACCTGGTTACGGTCGCGATAATCCTTGTATTCCGGGTAACCAATCAACGGAAAGACCCCCCGCCCGGGCGTGCCGAAGTTGAGCGTTACGACCTGGTCCGGTTGTGCAATCGGCAGGGGGCGCAACAAGACGGTGTTGATCAAGCTGAAGATCGCCGTGTTCGCGCCGATCCCCAGTCCCAGCGTCAGCACGGCAACTAATGTAAAGCCGGGTTGTTTCAGTAACATTCGCGCGCCGTAGCGCAGGTCCTGAATAAATGATTCCAGCCCGGGCAACTGCCAGACTTCACGGCTGCGTTCTTCGATCAGAGTCACATTCCCGAATTCCCGGCGGGCCTGGCGCGCGGCCTCTTCACGCGAAAGGCCGCCTTCCATCAGGTCGTCGATCTTTTCTTCGAGGTGCTCCTGTATCGACTCATGAAGGTCGTCAAAGCGTTTGCGACGCGACCGGA
>JBDTUW010000752.1:0-2895 GCA_040007555.1 Acidobacteriota bacterium
GTGGATGGGCGGGGGGAGGGATGTGGGTTTGGACGGTAATCGGCACGCTGGTGGTGGTCCTGCTAGTCGTCGCAATCGTCAAGCTGTCCAGGAAATAATCCTCCGCTCGACGCCGCCACGAAGTGAACTGTTGAGCAGGATTAAACCTATGCTGTTCAACTTACCCGCCTTTACTCGAAGGTGGCAGCCTCAATGAATCACGATCACTTCATTGTTTCGGCCCGCAAAAAGATTCGCCTGAAAGATTACGATCCCGGATTCACAGCTCATTATAAGAATAAGGACGAAGCCTCCGCGAAATTACGGAAGGACGTTGAACGATTGGCGAGATATCGGGACGTACTCTACGCGCAGAACACCTCCGCGCTGCTGGTGGTGCTGTAGGCGATGGACACCACCGGAACAGACGGCGCGATCCGGCATGTGATGTCGGGCGTCAATAGGCAGGGCAGGCAAGTCCATTCCTTCAAAGCGCCGTCGGCCGAACAACTCGATGACGATTTCTCCTGATCCGGTCAATGGCATAAAGGTCGATGACCAAAGTGCAGCAGGACAATCCACGAACCAGGAAAAGGACTTACTACGTTTCGTCATTCAGGAGAGTGGGGAGGAATGAGATTGCGAAGCATGATTCAAACAGCGGCAGTCACCTTGGTCTTCGCGCTTTTGTCCGGCTCTGCGCCGCTCGCACAGCAGGACCAACCCAGGACTCCGCAGGAAACATCTTTCATCAAGCCGGCTTCCGCTGATACGGTCTCATTGAACGTGGCGGTGACGGATCAGGAGGGACTGGCGATCACGGGGCTGAAGAAAGAAGGCTTCAGAGTCTATGAAAATGGAGTCGAGCAGCTGGTCACCTCCTTCAGCGCCGAAGACTCGCCAATCAGTTGGGGGTTGGTCCTCGACCGCAGCGACATGATGCGGAAGACCATGGACGATGTTTATCACTCTGCATTCCACGTCATTTCTGAGAGAGCGGACCGGGACGAGGCGTTTTTAGTCGCCTTCGACGACCAGGTGGAGATGGTGTCTGACTTCACCTCAGACTACGCCCAGCTTCTCGGCGCGCTTCGCCGCGTGCGCCCCGGCCGCCATGCGGCGTTGTACGATGCCGTGGCCTTCGCAATGGACCACATGAGGCAGGCTAAGAATCGGACGAAAGCGCTGTTCGTCATCACAGATGGGGGTGATGACGGCAGCAAGATCACATTCCGCCAGTTGCTTGAGCGCGCGAGCCGCGAGGGCATACTCATCTATACCGTGGGCCTCGTTGACTACACTGTAGGTCACGCTGATCTGCTGAGTTCAAGGCCTCCCCGCGGTAAGGGCGGACGTTGGCAGGGTGAACTCAAAACGCTTGCTGAAGCGACCGGCGCTCATGCTCATTTCCCAAATGATATGCTGCAATGTGAGGAAGCGATGAAGGCGATGGTTGAAGAAGTAGGCCGCCAGTATCGCCTTGAGTATGATTCCAACAATCCGGCGCGCGATGGCAAGTGGCGCAAGATCAAGGTTGTCGTAGCCGCTGAGGGACAGAATGAAGCTGCCAGGGTCGTTCGGACCCGCATCGGCTATTACGCCCCCACAAGAGAAAGGTGACGACGAGAATCACTGTTGTTAAGATGAGAGAAATGGACTCCCTGACCGCAGAAGAAGTGCGACCAGTGAACGCCTACTGGCGCGCGGCGAACTGTCTCTCGGCCGGGCAGATAAACGCGCCGGATTTGCTCAGTGGAGCATTGCGGATCGCGCTCGCTGCGACTGAGAGTGTGAACCGCGACATGTACCTGCTGACATCGGAAAACCAGGGGAGAAGTTTTTCGGGTGTGTTGCTCGACAAGTGGAAGCTGAATGCCTGCCCGATGAGTTCGGGAGCCCTCACCGATGTGGCCGACAGCGCTCATGGTCTGCTGGCAGCGTGGGAGACACAAGGACAAGTCTACTTCGCCTCATTCGATCCAAAAAAGCCTCATTCACTTGTCCCGATTCCGGCAACTGGCGTTACGGGGAAACGCAAACATCCGGCGCTTGCCGCAAATCCACGGGGTGAAACGCTGTTCGTCTGGACGGAAGGCACGAACGGGAAGAAGGGTGGCTCGTTCGCGTGGCCGCTTTTCGACCCTTCAGGGAAGCCGGTCGGCGAGAAAAGTGAAGCGCCGGGCATTCCGGTTGGAGCTTCGCCGCTGTTGTCCCGGAAAAGGATGGCAGCTTCAAACATTGTCCCTTACGGAACTCCCTCTGATCTCCACTATCCCCAGCATCGATAGAAGCGGGGCAATGGTGCGCCAAATTCATCTTTCAATGGAAGGCATACGCTGGCTGAACGGCCGCAGTTTCAATATGGACGAATATCCGATAGAGAGCCGCGGCAACACGATAGAGCTATGGGATATTCAGAACGCGCAAATGAGCATGCCGCATCCCATGCATATGCACGGCTTTTCCCCTCAGGTCGTGAGGCGTCGCAATAGCCCCGAGCAGATTCGCAGGATACCGACGCGTGCTTGATTACCGATCTCGGCTGGAAAGACACGATTCTGGTCTGGCCGGGGGAAACCGTACGCATCGCCATTGACTTCACCCATGCGTATAAAGACGATCAGACGTATCGGTTCCTTTGCCATAACCTCGAACATGAAGATCCAAGGCATGATGGTTAACCATCGCGTCACCGCACGATAAATCGGTCCCTCGATTACATCGATGTGATTGTTCTCCAGCTACTAATACCCCTACCGGGTAATGATATCACTTGTTTGTTGAAACGACCTAAACGCGACACAATGACCGGAATTGTCCAATATGGGACAGCACTTTATCCCTCGCTAGCCGATGATTGGTGTGGAATCTGAGAGTTTATCTTGGGAGCGGTGCGTGACCTCATCGAGAACGACA
>JBDTUW010000753.1:0-2879 GCA_040007555.1 Acidobacteriota bacterium
CTATAAGGATGGGAAGATAGTGTTCCCCGACGGCAAGTTGAGGGTTGGGGTATCCGGTCGGATTACGGCTGATGGGACGCTTGCGGACTGTAAGATCATCATGCCTTCGGGACTGGCGGATATCGATCGAGCGGCGATTGCGGTCCTCGACGCCGTCAGCGCGAGCCGGGCACTGGGTCCGCTGCATGAGATGACCTCGCTGACGATGGTGCTCAATGTGGGGGAACATGCGGAGCTGACGATTGTGGGATTTACGAGCAACGTAGAGGCGGCCATCAATATCGTCAATCTTGCGAACGCGGCGCTTCTTTACGCGCGTTTCAAGAAATCTGACGATCCAGGCACGATGGTGATCCTTAACAATCTGAAGGTTTCGCGGTCGGGTCAGCGGGTTCAGGCCATCATCACCATGCCGCGTCAGAAGGCATCGGAAAGTCTCGCCCAGACAATGGGCAATGGAAAGACCTAGCCTCCTTCGCATACCACACGTCCATCAGGCATGGCCAACGTCTGGGCCGTCATCGAAGTCAGCCGCGACAAGAAGATTGTCTGAGCCCTCACGAGTGGAAGGACCCGGACCTCGGCCCGGCATCCTCGATTCAACTACTCCATCAACCCCGAGTTCCCGAGAACGGTGAAGCAGGGATAGGGCGCGTCCTGTCGCGCAAATTGCGCTACGTGTGTCTCAACCGGGATGACGGGTTCTGACGCGGTTGGGGTGTCTGGACCTAGGTGACTTCACGCTTTGGTAGCTTCCGCGTTCCGCCTGGCTTATAGCGGGCAAGTTCAGCGAGCTTCGTCAAGCCCACCTGTGTGCCGATTGCAATCAGCAGGTCCCCCGATTGCAGGAGCTGCCCTCCGTCCGGATTGAAGTGCATGTTTCCGTCGTGGTCGGTGATTGCAACGAGCATGGCGCCTTGCTCCGCCGAGACGCCAGAGTCCTCAAGTCGCAGGCCCTCGAGGGGGGAGCCTGGCAGGATGCGAACCTGTTCAAAATTCAGATCGAGCGATTCGGTCATCGTCGTCAATTCGATGAAATCGGCGACTCCCGGTGAGAGTGCAGCCTGCGCCATTTTGTGGCTTCCAATAAGCACGGGTGACACGACTTTGTTTGCCCCGGCACGCATCAACTGCCGTTCGGCCGGTTCGTCGAACGCACGCGACACAATATAGATATTCGGGTTCATTCCGCGCGCGGTGAGAACAATGTAGACGTTCTCCGCGTCGGTCGAGGCGGCGCTAATCAATGCGCGCGCCTCACGCAAGTGCGCTCCCTGGAGCACCGTTTCATCCGTCGCATCGCCGACCAGGACGAGGTCTCCACGCATGAGAATCTGCTGCGCGACTTGATGATCTCGCTCGATCACGATGAAGTCTGCCTGCTTCTTGCGAAGCTCCTCGATCACCCGGCTTCCAACCCGCCCGGCACCACAGATGATGTAATGATCCTTGAGCTTGCTGATGTCCTTGAACAACTTCCGCCTCCCCAGGATGACCTCGAGCTCCGTCGCGAAGAGTACCTGCGTGAGATTGGAGATCAGGAAACCAAAGATGACGACACCGACACCGATCAACAACAGCGTGAAGACCCTGCCTCCGTGCGTTAATGGATGCGTTTCGCCATACCCGATCGTCGCCAGTGTAATGACCGTCATGTAAAGTCCGTCAAACCACGCCCAACCCTCGAGCCAGTGGTAGCCGACCGTTCCCACGATCATGACCGCCGTGACGACGCTGACTGAGTAGACTATTCTCTTGCGAAGTGTCATGGGAATGCCGAAGACGACTTGATCCGGACTTTCAGACCGCGCTCAACTTATACAGTCGTTCAATGGCTGTCAACGGGAGAGTCTGGAGATGCGCCTATTCCTGCCAAAGTCCGGCGCACCTCCGCTGTCTCATGCTCGATCGGGATGACCCTCCCGATGGGGCATTCATCGAGGCGCAGTGCACCGTTGTTTTAAGCAGCAGCCAAGAATAAGATGGGCGCTGGTGGACCTACACCTTGCTGTCGCACCAGCCTGAGTGGTTCTCATGATTTGTGGAGCTTCGAGAAATGAGTCGACCAGCTAAACCTGAAACCTCAGTTAACACTTCGCGGCGTCAATTGCTGCAGACCGTAGCTGCAGCCGGGATCGCGGGGATCGGCTGCCGGGCATTCGCGACGTCTCAAACTGCATACTGGCCGCGCGGCAATGAGTGGGAGCGGCGTGTAGCAAACGATGCCGGAATGAACGCGATGGGCGTTGAGGAGGCGATCAACTATGCGGGCGATCACAATTCGACCGGGATGGTCATCCTTCGCGGCGGCCGGATCGTTGCCGAGAAGTACTGGAAGGACTGGACGTCGGAAACTTCAGAACCAATCTTCTCATCCAGCAAAAGCCTGACGGCAACACTCGTTGGAATGGCGATTGAAGAGGGGAAGCTGCGCGGAGTCGACCAACACGCCTCACAGTTTGTCGAGGCCTGGAAGACCGGCCCCAAATCGGCGATTACATTGCGTCACATGCTGACCATGACCTCCGGCCTCAGTGTCGGGGCGGCCGCCGTTTCCCCAGATATCGATGCATTTGAGCAAACTGCAGCGCTGCCGCTCGAGAGCGAACCCGGTACGAAGTGGGCATACAATACCCCGGTCTATCGAATGTTGCTGCGAATTCTGGAACTCGCCTCAGGAGAGACCATCAATCAGTACACCCAGCGAAAGCTCGCGGGTCCACTCGGAATGAAGGACTCGAAATGGGATTGCGGTCCAGCACCGGGTAACAAAACCAATTGCACCTGGTACCGAAGCTCCTTGCGCGATATGTCGAAGTTCGGGCTCCTGATATTGCGCAACGGCAAATGGGAGAATCGTCAACTCATCAAAGCGAGCT
>JBDTUW010000754.1:0-2877 GCA_040007555.1 Acidobacteriota bacterium
ATGGACGGCCGTGGATCAGCCTTCGCGCGAGTGATGGCAGCGTCAACTGCCTCAATATCATTGCCATCCGTGACTTCCTGAACATGCCATCCATAAGCTTCAAACCTTTGACTGACGTTCTCAGTGAATGACATCAACGTACTACCATCGAGAGAAATGTTGTTGTCGTCGTAGAGATAGATCAGTCGACCAAGCTTGAGATGGCCTGCGAGCGACGCGGACTCCGCAGCGACGCCTTCCATCAGGTCTCCATCGGAAACGATCGCGTAGATGTGGTAATCAAAAAGTTCGTGTCCCGGGCGGCTAAAGACTGCGGCGAGCATCTCAGCTCCGATCGCCATGCCGACGCCATTGGCAAAGCCCTGACCGAGCGGGCCAGTCGTGGTCTCGATCGCCTTGCTCAGCTCGGACTCAGGATGTCCCGGCGTCAGTCCTCCCCATTGCCGAAACTGCTTCAACTGTTCGAGCGGATAGTCGTCGTAGCCAGTCAGGTAGAGCAGGGAATAGAGAAGCATCGATCCGTGGCCAGCGGAGAGGACAAAACGATCACGATTTGGCCATTTTGGGTTCTTCGGATTGTGTCGCAGGTGGCGTGTCCAGAGGCTATAGGCCGCTGCCGCCATCCCGAGGGGCAGACCCGGGTGTCCGGAATTGGCTTTCTGAACGCCGTCGATCGAGAGCGTGCGGATGGTGTTGATTGAAAGCGCGTCGAGCTTCGTTGGCTCACTCATTTGGGACCTCGCGATTCTCCAGCAATTAGTTTACGTGCTCACTTTGTGCCACCGGCTGCTGGTCAGCCAGCATGACTGGTAGAACTTTTTCAGCAAAGAGCGACGAATTAATCAGTACCTGAACTACATGGTTGCCTGACTGCTGCAGATTGAGGTTGACGAAAACAGTCACGTTATCCGAATAGCCATCGGCCGGTACAACAAAGCTCGAGGGCTGCGAGACGGCCACGGTATTCATCCGGTCAGGAGTCAGGATGCGCACCTCGGATAGATACTGGCCCTCGCCCCGCCAGTGTGTCACGACCGCAAACTTTATCATCGTGATCGGCAGTCGCGGCACGACGACCTGATGTGTTACTCCCATCAGACTGAGATGATTTGTGGCTTCGAAACGAACGTCCTCACAGAAGAGCGTGTAGACGAGATCGAGATTTGGCGATTTTGGATTGGACATAGATGTGAAACGGGTTGCGATAGGTGCACGAACACTGCGCTCTGCTGGTGTTTGGGTAGCGGGGTGGTCACGGTTTTTTCTCCGGACGCGACATTTGCGAGTAAGAGTCAGAAGACTCATGCGAAGCCGCGAAGAAGTACAAGAATGGTTTGATGCTGTCTGTTTGACGATAATAATCTTCGGAACAACTCCTTCAAACCTTTACTGGTTCTTCTTCGCGTCTTTCGCGCCTTCGCGGCTTCGCGTGAGTCTTTTGACTCTGACTCGCAAATGTCGCCTCGGGAGCCGCGGGGCACCGCGCTGGGAGCGGTGACCTCAGGCGCAGGTCAGTCCAGGTTGCCAGCATATGAATGGAGGCCTGGCAAGAGATAGCTCACTCCGAGGTACGTAAAGATCACGAGCAGGAATCCGACAAGTGCGAAATAGGCGCTTCGCCTGCCGCTCCAGCCGTGTGCGATCCGGGTATGAAGATAGCCCGCATAGGCCAGCCAGGCGACGAGTGCTCCGGTCTCCTTCGCATCCCAGCCCCAATACCTGCCCCAGGACTCATTGGCCCACACAGCTCCGGTCACGAGAAGGATCGCAAGCCCGGCGAATGCGGTACCCACGGTCTTGTAGATCAAGCTGTCCATCCTCTCCACCGGCGGAAGGCTCGCTCGCACGCGCTCTGTTCTGAAGCTAAAGAGCGCAATAAAGAGCGTCGCTACAAAAGCGGTTACCACCGACGCCAGCTCGACTGGATTGGACCTCGCATCGAAGATCATCGAGCCGGCGTTCTGGCTGAGCCAGTTCTGACCGCCCTGGATCAATTGTGCCGCCGGCATCTGCGCTGCGCTTTCACCCGCCAGCCACTTCCCGACGCCGTAATACTGACTCGGGTCCGCCAAAGTGCCGACGCCGCGCAGCATCTTCACGCTATAGAAAAGCCATGCAATACCGGCCGCCTGAGTGACAAGCGACGCCTTCAGTGCCAGGTGCCCGATCCGCCTCGCCTGTTCGTTGTCGCGGTAAAGGTAAATCAGGAAGCTGACTGTCATTGCGATCAGCAAGGCCATCGAGAGGCCAATCATGACGCCGACTCCGGGAACGGTGAGGCTGAGAGGCCGCACCGGCATAAATCCGTTATCTGCAGGAATGATCGGATTGAGCTTATAGCTCAGGGAAAGAGGCTTGAACGCATTGCTGAAAATAGTGAAGCCGGCAATCATAAAGAGGCCGACCGCCACGCCCATCGCCTCTATCTTGACCCCGTCCTTGATCAGATAAAGCACCGAAATGGCAAAGCTGACCAGCGCGACGCCGTAGCTGAGTGACGCGATCCCGACGTGAATCGGGCGCCAGTAACTGTCGAGTACCGGCGGCAGGTTAATGAACTCATTGCCAATAAAGATCGCCAGCAGCAGGACGAGCGAGACCAGGGGTAATGTCAAGGCGCCCACAAATCGCGCGTTCGGTCGATGAGCAATCAGCAGCGTTGCAAAGGCCGCCCCAAAGGCGAAGGCGAGCGAAAGGTCGTAGAGATTCGCAAATGGCACATAACTGAAGAACCACCACGAATGATACTCCCCCGTAATCTGGTTGGTCATCCGGATCCAGTTCTCGCGCTCACCGGCGCCGATCCAGCGGAAGAGCCAGCTCGACAAATTGAAAAAGAATCCGATCGAGGAAACCCAGAGACCAACCCTCTGGAGA
>JBDTUW010000755.1:0-2877 GCA_040007555.1 Acidobacteriota bacterium
TCCTCCACGAAGGAATTCGCGGCGCGACCCGCTGAGCGATTTCGGCGTGCGGACGGCGAGATAGATGCCTGTGGCCATCAGTCCTCCGAGGATCAGCAACGCCAGAATAAAGACTTCAGTGCTCATCAACAGCAGGGTCATTGTGTCTAACTCTCTTCAACTCGCTGGGCCTGATATCGGCGACCAGGCCAGGCATTATCCACCAAACCAGCCACCGCTTCTTCCATACGAGCCAGACCGTCCAACACGAGTGCCAGTCACTCTTCCTCCCGACATCCTGACGCTGGTTCGCCCAAATCCACTGGGCCGCGTTCGCCCCACACCGCTGGCACCGCCCACGCGAGTTGCGCTGAAGATCGTTGGTCGGGATACCGGCCGGTACGTTGGCGGTCGGAGGGTGGACGGACCGCTTGGTCGTGGCGGTGTGTAGGACCGTCCACCGCGCATGAAAACCACAGACGGGTATGGCCGATAGAAGTAATAGCTGTAGAACAGCAAGTGTGAAAGCGGTGAGCCACCGTAATAGTAATGGCGCTCTCGCACGGCCTGTCCCTCTGAGGCTCCGGCACTCGTCACTTCCTCGTCGTATGGTCCGAAGTCCGTGAGCGGGAGAATGCGGACCTCGATACCGTTCTTTGCGAACTCCACAAACTCGTCGTTCAGGTCATCGAGCTCCTGCCGCTGGCTCTGATTGGGCACGACATAAATAATGCTCGTGATGCCGCGTTGCTTGAGCTGATCAACCGGTGGGATCTTTGCAAGATGGCGATTGTCGAACTGAGTATCCTCGTCGCGATACGGAGTGAGCCTCTGATTGTCGAGGAGCAGGACTGCCGGGGCATCGGCCTTGAGCGTGGCCTTCTTCTTCGAGATCTCGCTCGCGTAGTTGAGCATTGCGGCCAACGTCTCGTGAGAGCGAACGACGCCGAGCGAATGGGGCCAGTTGTCAAAACCGGGGACAATATCAGCGGTACCTGCAACAGCTGCGCCCAGTGCGACGGACTCGGGACCCGGCAGATCCGCGATGATCAGGGTTTGGGAGGCGTTTGCCGCCTGACTGATGAGCTCCCTCAGTCCTTCGGCGCGCTTGTAGGTCTCGTCCATCGCCGGAGTCGAAATCGGATACTCGATCTGTTTGCGGAGCGTCGGCTGGGCCAGGCTCTGGATTAGCGTCGGCACAAAAAACGGCTGCCACTTGGCATCCTTCGGCTGATAAATCTCGATCAGCCGATTGGGATCGGTGAGTTCGTTCGCGAATGGCGTCCCGGTGCTATCCAGTTGTTTGAGCGTGCCGGGCTGAAACGTCAGTTGTTTGCTCGAGCCGACATTCCAACCCTCTTTTCGTTGCAGGTCCAGCGAGTCGTAGGATATTTCATCGTCGTCGCTGGATGCGACCTTGTAGATCGACAGACCCGCGATACCCAGTCCTGCGGCCCAGGCGAGGCCCTTGCCAAGACGCTGTGAGGCGGCTCTGCGAGAGATGTCCTTCTTGAACCAACTGGATATCTCGCCGCCCTCGGGCGAGGCGCCTTCGGGCCATCCCTTCCCAGCTTCTTTGCCCGTTGTCCGTTGATCGATTTTTGTTTTCTTAGCCATGGAATTCTATGACACTCCGACGAGTGACAGACCAGACGCGCTACCGCCTCCCAGACTGGGCAAAGGAGCGCGACCCAAATGTCTCCGATTATTTCGGGCGGGTCGTCCCGGTTTCCTTGCTCGGGTCGATCGTGAAATCATCAACGATAAATATTTCGCCATCCAGCGAGCGAAACCCGAAGAGACCATAGAGGAACTTGTCTTTGGTGGGAGATGAGTCGGTGTAGAGCCCCAATGTCACCTTCTCGCCCGTCTCGTTGGAGGTAATGGAATGCTCAATCGTGTGGCTTCGTGCCACCACATGAATCAGAAATGAGGACGTCGCGTTCAGATCGACCACCAACGGTGTCGGCGTATTCACCTCGACCGGCTCCTTACCATTCTTTACGATGTAGGTGTAGAAGCGATTCGGGATATGTGTTGTCGACTTTGGACCGGCAAGATGGAAAAGATAATAGTTCTGGCCGGTCGCATCGGCACGCATCGCCCAGGTCGCTCCTTTGCCGTCGGGCATCCAGAGGGTAAAGACTGCCTGAAAATCCTTATAGACCTTGTCCTTCAAGAGCCCCAGTCGGCCACCCGAAACCTGTAAGGTCCGGTTGTTCGCTGACGCTACAGACTTCCATGTCGGAGGTGAGCTCCATTGATTCAGGTTGTCATAACCATCCGAGGCGCCTTCGGGATTGGCGAACGGTTCGAGGTCGATCACAAGCGTTCGAGCTCCAGCGGTCAGTCTCTCTCTCACGGTCTTGGGAAGGTATCCCGGTCTTTCTACGGAGATCACATTCTCTCGCGGCTGGCTCACGGGAAACTCGATCGTGATCGTCCCGCTGCCGGGCACACGGCCGTACAATGCGCCGTCAATCATTACTTCGGCACCGGCGACCGCTTGAATGGTCAGCTTTGCGACCCGATTGAGCGTGATGAAAATCGTTGCCGACTCGCCTATGCCTACGCGGCTGAGATCAATGTCATTCCTGTATTCATTGTACTCGGGGTGTTTGACCAGGAGCTTGTGCTTGCTTGGTGTGACTCCCGCGACGCTTGCGAGACCGGCGATGACGTCTAGTTTAACCGGCTTGTTGTCAATCAGCACCTCGGCGCCGGCTGGCAGGTTCTGCAGCCGCAGAACTCGCGATTCCGCGTTAAGGTTGATGCGGACGAAAGCAAGCGACGTGCCGGGCTTGACCGTCGAGCTTCCACTGCTATAACCGGGTGAAGATGCCTCGATCGAATAGGACTGACCTCGCGGCAGTGAGAATGATGCCTGGCCCTCGACAT
>JBDTUW010000756.1:0-2875 GCA_040007555.1 Acidobacteriota bacterium
ATCCGCACCAAGACAGTAATTGGATTTGGCAGCCCGAACAAAGCGGGAACGCATAAGGCCCATGGCGAACCGCTCGGTGTTGAGGAAGTCAAACTGACAAAGAAGAACCTCGGATGGCCATACGAGGAACCATTCACGGTGCCCGAGGAAGCACTCGAGAATTTCCGCAAGGCAATTCCGCACGGCGGCGAGTTGGAGCAAGCCTGGGAGAAGCGCCTTGCCGCTTATGCGGAAGAATATCCCGATCTCGCGACGCAATGGCGCGAGTGGGCAAGCGGTGAGCTTCCCGCCGGATGGGCCGACAAGGTGCCGCAGTTCGAGGCTGGCCAGCAAATGGCGACTCGTGAGGCATCCGGCAAAACTCTCAATGCCCTGGCTGCAGCGTTGCCAATGATCGTCGGTGGCTCGGCCGACCTGCGTTCATCCAACAATACGTTTCTGCAGGGCTACACCGAATTCAGCCGGGAGGAGCGCAGTGGGCGCAACCTGAATTTCGGGGTGCGCGAGCACGCCATGGGGTCCGTCATGAATGGGATCGCATTGACGCGTCCCCTGATTCCGTATGGCGGTACTTTCCTGGTGTTCTCTGACTATATGCGCCCACCAGTTCGCCTCGCCGCGATGATGGGGATTCAAACGATCTATGTGTACACGCACGACAGTATCGGTTTAGGTGAGGACGGACCGACACACCAGCCAGTCGAACATCTGGCGAGCCTGCGTTCCGTTCCAAATCTGACGCTGATCAGACCGGCGGATGCGAACGAGACGGCGATCGCCTGGAGGGTTGCTCTCGAGAATCGGCACGGGCCGACGGCACTTGCGCTGACGCGACAGAAGCTTCCGATTTACGACAGGACGAAGTACGGTTCAGCAGAAGGAGTCGCACAGGGCGCTTACGTTCTTGCGGAAGCTGAGGGCGGGAAGATCGATCTGATCCTGATCGCGACGGGCTCGGAGGTTTCTTTGGCGATGGAGACTCAGGCACTCCTTTCAACCGATGGAATCAACGCCCGAGTCGTGAGTATGCCGAGTTGGGAAATGTTTGAGCGGCAGTCACAGGCGTATCGCGACGAGGTCCTTCCACCTGCAATCAAGGCACGGATCTCCATCGAAGCCGGCGTCACGCTCGGCTGGGCGAAGTGGGTGGGTGATCAGGGCGCCGTGATCGGGCTCGATCGTTTTGGAGCTTCGGCACCCTACCAGGTCCTTATGGAAAAGTTCGGATTCACTCCAGCCAACATTGCCGCACGCGCGAAGACGATGCTTGGAAAGTAGCTGCGGTCAAGACGGGCGAACGCGATCACATTCCTGGGCCGTCGCGTCCGCTTGTTCAGTGTTTTTTTCTTTGCATCACCTCTCGCTCGGTTAAAGAATGTTCCCTGCTCTCCGTAATCTGCTCACCATCAGGCGCAACCCTCTGGCCTTTTTCCTGCGCACCGCAGAGGAACAGGGCGATATCGGCTATTTCGCCCTGGGAACGCAGAAGGTTTTTCTACTCAATCATCCCGACTACATCCAAGACGTGCTCGTCACACACAACCGGCGTTTTATGAAGGGACGTGGGTTACAACGGGCGAAGCGCCTTCTCGGTGAGGGGCTGCTGACGAGTGAAGGAGAGTTCCACCTTCGACAGCGACGTTTGTCCCAGCCAGCTTTTCATCGACAACGCATCATGGGGTACGGCGAAACGATGACGCGGTTCTCCGCGAATCTGCGCGATACGTGGCAGGCAGGGGAGACCATCGAGGTCGACCGGGCGATGATGCACCTGACACTGGCCATTGCTGCGAAGACCCTTTTCAATGCCGATGTCGGGTCGGAAGCCGACGAAATCGGGGCCGCACTAACGACCGCCTTCGGGCTCTTCAGCACGATCACGCTGCCATTCTCAAAATTCCTTGAGCGGCTGCCACTTCCTCAGAACCGGCGGTTTCAACAAGCGCGCGAGAGGCTTGACTCGACGATCTACCGCATCATTGACGAACATCGCGCCAGTGAAACCGACAACGGAGACCTGCTCTCAATGCTGCTGCTCGCTCAGGATACGGAGGGTGACGGTGGCAGCATGACTGACGAACAAGTGCGCGATGAGGCGATGACCATATTCCTGGCGGGGCACGAGACGACCGCCAATGCGTTGACCTGGACCTGGTATTTACTCTCGCAACACCCGGAGGTCGAGGAGCGACTCCACCGCGAGATCGAATCTGTACTCGGGAATAGGCTACCGACGGCGGAGGATGTGCCGAACCTGCGATATACGGAGATGGTTTTTTCCGAAGCGATGCGGCTCTATCCGCCAGCGTGGCTTCTCGGCCGGATGGCTCTCGAAGACCACCAGATTAATGGGCAAAAGATACCACGCCGCTCACTGGTCCTGATGAGTCAGTACGTGACTCATCACGATGAGAGATGGTATCCCGATCCCTACCGTTTTGACCCGGAAAGATGGAGGACGGGGGAGAAGGAAAAGCGGCCGCGTTTCTCCTACTTTCCCTTTGGTGGCGGGCCACGTCTTTGCATCGGCGAAAGCTTCGCGTGGATGGAAGGAGCGCTGGTGATCGCAACCATAGCTCAAAGGTGGCGATTGCGGCTGGCGCCCGAGCAGGAAATAGATCTCATGCCACTGGTCACCCTACGGCCAAGATTCGGTATGAAGATGATTCCTGAAGCGAGATAGCGGCTCAAGGTCTGCTGCGCCCACCGGTCCCCTGGGGTGTCTTCGAGAACTCCTGAGAAACACTCTGGTTGGGGAACGGGAAGACTCACGCGAAAGCCGCGAAATGCGCGAAGGGGAACGGATAACGAAAGGCGCTGCCGGCAACTACTTGCCTTCCTTCGCGTCTTTCGCGACCTTCGCGGCCTTCGCGTG
>JBDTUW010000757.1:0-2871 GCA_040007555.1 Acidobacteriota bacterium
CATGTAATACACGCCCTGGTACAGCAGCGGCGCCGGAATGTACGGGATGTTCTTCTGAAAGCGCCAACGGATCGCCGCTGGCTCGAGCCGGCCCCGTGCGTTAGCCGGACGAACGGCGATCGCGCCCCAGTCGCCCATGCCGAACATCCGTGTTGTGTTCCATTCCTGTTCGACGATGAACTTGTCGTCGTTCTCATCGATCCAGCCAAAATGCTCCCCGAGGTTCGGATCCGCTCGAAACTCCAACAACGACAGCCGACCGTCCTTGTCCTTATCGTATTGCGAGAGCACCGACGCAAAGAGCGGTAGCCCCGGCTCGTTGCTGCCCTCGGTAGAAATCATCAGGGTGTCGCCATCGACCAATGGCGTGCCGAGGGCGCCACCGGAGCCAACCGGAAGCCACCAGCGCTGGGTTCCAGACGCGAGGTCGTAGGCGTCGAGACGCGTCGACCCGAGCACAATCAGGTCTGCGCGAGTCGCGTCCGGTCGAAACACGATCGGCGTCGACCATCCAATCAACATGCCTGGCCGAGCGGTCCTCCACCGCAGCTTACCGGTCGAGCGGTCGAGCGCAATGACAAAGGACTCGGCGTTCTGGTCGCACACCAGCACGACCGCGCCCCCGGCGATGATTGGCGAACCTGCCATTCCGTAGAAGTTTTTGAAGGGGCCGAGGCGGGAAGTCCAACTCACCTTCCCGTCGTTCGCGTAGGCCACCAATCCAAATGCGGGAAAGAAGGCCACGACACCGTTTTCGTCGGCCGCAGGCGTGGGCGACGCCGGATCGTTAGCTTTGTATGAGTCCTGCGCCCGATCGCGCTGCACTTCCCGCCGCCACACTTCCCGGCCGGTGCGTGTGTCCAGGCAGATCGTGATCAACCGGTCACCTTCGCTCCCGGTGAGGTAGAGCCGCGTGCCCACAACGATGGGCGACGACTGCCCGTACGGCACTGATGCCTTCCACGCCATGTTCCTGGTGGGCGAAAACTCGACGGGATATCCCGCGGACGAGTCGACGCCGGACCCATTAGGCCCTCGAAACTGCGCCCACTGTGCGTCGGCGCGCCCGGCGATGACGATCAACAGCAGACACGATACAAAAGAGGCGAATGAGCGGTTCATAAAGATTGGGGCCTCGTGATAGGTCGAGCGGGTTGCGCGCTTCTTTCGGGAAACAAGCGTCAACGCCCAAGAATCTGCACGCCGACACCGTCTTCAGGACAACCACTATATCCATGGCCATATGGCCACGTCAATTTGAGGATCCTCCTGATCTGGAGCACGCTCCTGAGCCAGCGCA
This sequence comes from Acidobacteriota bacterium, assembly GCA_040007555.1. Taxonomy (GTDB): domain Bacteria; phylum Acidobacteriota; class Blastocatellia; order RBC074; family RBC074; genus JANNRD01. The sequence goes on from JBDTUW010000757.1 coordinate 1,301, forward strand.
TTCGCGAAAGGACGTCGACAGCCGTTCAGCACCCCGGCCCTCTGCAGTCGAGCATCGCTATTTCAGTCTTAGTAAACGGAGCACCAGGTTGTGTACATGACGGTTTCCGCTACCGGGGCTTTTCGGCAACAACAGGCTGGTGAGAACCCTGACCGGCAGGGGTAAGCTCTCCTCAGCGTTTTTCCCGGACTTAGTGGGGAAGAATCGCGAAATCGCTTCCCGAGGGTGCTCACGCAACTGATCTATCATTGATACCTGGTGGACACACGAGACCGTGCAGAATGCCGTGCAGGTCTTGACCGTCTTGTTTTCACGCTCCAGATCAGATTGCCCATAATCAGCCAGAGGAATTCCAGGGTAACCACGCTGCTGCGAGCAATAATGCACCAGCCCGTCCTCGCAGATGTATAGATAGCGGCTTCCCGCCCGGCAATGCCACTCGTTGGGAAGCCCGCGTACCAGGTTCTCCTGGAACTGGTTGTAGTACGAGAAATTGAAGGCGGACTTTTTTGGCAGCGAGATGATTTGATCGTAGACATCCTTCTGCTCAATGGTCAATGGATGCAACTGACCGCTATCGTCGTGGATCACCCCGACCGTGCTTGTGAAGCCCAATTCCAGGGCCCGCCTCGCGACTGCCAACGCATCCTCGGGTTTGTTGATAGCGCTCCCCAAAACCGAATTGACGGTGACGCTGAACTCGGCGTGTCTGGCGAACAACTGCAACTTCTGATCGAGTACTTTGAGGCTCTTCTTCGACACGTCATCGGGCATAACGTTGTCGATGCTGATCTGGAGATAATCAAGACCTGCACGGTTGAGCTTTCTGATCCGGTCGACATTCAGCAGATATCCATTGGTGATCAGCGTTGCGATGATTCCGTGCTCACGAATGCGACCAATGATCACTTCGAGGTCGGGATGGAGGAGGGGCTCACCACCACTGATCGTAATCGTAGTCGTGCCCAACCGCGCGAGATGATCTATCCTGTCTATCATCACATCGGTCGGAACCGGTTTGGAAAAATCGTCAAATTCGCTGCAATAGATGCAAGAGAGGTTGCAACGTCGAATCGGAATGATATGAGCCAGAATCGGTCGATAGGGCGACTTTAAAGTCGCTGCGACCATCCGCACTTCACGGTACTTGCGACCGATGCGCTTGTATTGCCTTTTGATCTTTGTGAATTGAGCAACGTTCATCGAGGTCTTTTGCGTCCTCACCCTTCCGTTGAGACGATCAATCCCATGGTAGCAATCAAATCTTATGCCACACACGTCGATCGCTGGAATTCGCGCCGGGCCAGGCTTTAGCGTATTTCGGAATTTGACCCGGCGCTACCGACTGTCGTCTAAATGTTTCAATAGTCGTAATCCTCCACTCGAGACCTTGAGTTAAAACTTTTTCTTCGCCGCGGCAGCGGCGTCCTGATATTAGCCCGGCGTTTCAACGCCGGGATCGTGCACCAGGATGATCTCGTCGCGCCAAGCGACGATTGACGTTTTCCTTGAGATCTCATCGAATGTCTACCGCTCATCTCGGTCAATCGTCGCTGACGCGACGAACTAAT
>JBDTUW010000758.1:0-2870 GCA_040007555.1 Acidobacteriota bacterium
GTGTCGCGGCAACTGTAGCGATTCGTTGGATAGCGATTTCGACGTGCCGCAGCAATTCGGTCGACGCCGGTGGATCATCCCCGCCGTCCTCCTTGCTTTTTTCTTGTTGGTCCTCTGGCCGGCGATCGCGGGTTTCTACACCACGCTTCTCTGGTTCAGCCAGTTGGGGTATTCGCAGGTATTCACCACGACGCTCGCGACAAAACTCTGGCTGGCAGCCGCCTCCGGCATTATTTCGATCGCGGTACTTCTGATCAATCTCAGAATCGCGCGGCGTTTCTGTCCTGAACTGCCCCTTCCGGAGGGTTACTTCGAGATCGAGGGAGAGCGCATAGCAGCCCCGAGCTTTGCCCGAATCGTCGCACGCCTCGCGATCCCGGTCGCGTTCGTTGTCGGATTGCTCTTTACCACATCCGGATGGGGACTGTGGGAAACCTACCTGCGGTTCAGGAACCAGGTTCCGTTTGGCAAGGTCGATGCGGTCTTTGGTCGAGACATTGCTTTCTATGTCTTCACGCTGCCGATGCTCGAGGCTGTCGTTGACTGGTTGCTTACCCTTCTGCTGATTGCGTTGGTGAGCTCGGTCCTCGTCTACGCCACCAGAGCAATCGAGGAACTAAGCAAGAAGCGATTCAAGCTGACGCTGGGCATAGGTGCGCGCAATCATCTGCTGATACTCGGGGCGCTGGTTTTGGTTGTCTTCGCCTACGAAAACTACCTGAAAATACCCGGGCTCCTGTTCTCGGATGCGGGCGTCATCGCAGGTGCGACGTACACTGACCTCAATCTGAGACTGCCGATCTATCGCATTGAAGTTGTGGCCGCGTTGGGAGCAGCACTTCTCGCGATTGCGAGCTGCTTTCGCCAGAAGGCCCAACTGCTTTGGATTGGCCTTGCGATCAACATTATTGTTGTGCTTCTGGGTGCTGTCTTGCCTCCCATCTATCAGCGTCTCTCAGTCGCCCCGAACGAGCTTGCCAAAGAAACACCGTACATCGAGCGGAACATTGCGGCCACGCGCCACGCCTTCGCGCTTGATGGCATAGAGGAACGAGAGCTCGGCGGCGATTCTGTCCTGACGGCGCAGGACATTCAGGAGAACAGGCGAACAATCAACAATATTCGCCTCTGGGATCAGAAGCCGTTGCTCGACACCTTTGCCCAGATCCAGGAATTCCGCACCTATTACGAATTCAAATCCGTCGACAACGACCGCTATACAATTGACGGAGCACCGCAGCAGGTAATGTTGTCGGCGCGTGAATTATCGGCAGCGAGTCTTCCCAATCGAAATTGGATCAACGAACGACTGACATTCACGCATGGATACGGGCTAACGCTCGGTCCAGTCGATCAGGTGACGCCGGAGGGATTGCCCGTCCTGACTGTCAAGGACATCCCACCCGCCTCGACGGTTCCGTCTCTCAAGGTGACTCGGCCCGAGATTTACTTTGGTGAGCTAACGGACGACTATGTTTACGTCAGGACGAAGTCTAAAGAGTTCGACTACCCGGAAGGGGAGCAGAACGTTTTTACTACCTATCAGGGGAATGGTGGAATCGATATCGGAACGTATTGGCGGCGAATTCTTTTTGCCACCAGACTTGGCGATTCCAAACTACTCCTCTCCGATGACCTGACACCGGAGAGCCGGGTCATGCTCCACCGCAACATCCGCGAGAGGCTGATGCTCATCGCTCCCTTCCTGACCTACGACACCGACCCGTATATGGTCATTTCGCAGGAAAAACTTTTCTGGATTGTCGATGGCTATACAACCTCGGACCGATATCCGTATTCGCAACCAACGGGCCGCGGCATCAATTACATTCGCAATTCCGTAAAGGCTGTCATTGATGCGTATCACGGCAGCGTCCAGCTCTATATTGCTGATGAGCAGGACCCGCTGATCCAGACATATGCCCGCATCTTTCCCGGAATGTTCAAGCCGATGAGCGAGATGAGCGCTGATCTCCGCCTTCATCTGCGTTATCCGGAAGATATCTTTCGCATCCAGACAGCCGTCTATTCGACCTATCACATGGACAGTCCTCAGGTCTTCTATAACAAGGAAGATCAATGGTCCGTGGCGGCGATGGCTGAGAGCAGTGAGCAGCAGGACGCGCAAAACATCGATCCGTACTACACGATCATGAAGTTACCCAGTGCGACGACCGAGGAGTTCCTACTCATGCTGCCCTTCACGCCCAGGTCGAAGGACAATCTGGCCTCGTGGATGGTTGCACGCTCCGACGCGGAGCACTACGGGAAGCTCGCAGTCTACCGTTTTCCAAAACAGAAACTTGTTTACGGGCCGAAGCAGGTATTGGTGAGGATCAACCAGGACCCGGAGATTTCGAGGCAGTTGACGCTGTGGAATCAGCGCGGATCGAGAGCTGTGTTTGGAACCTTACTTGTGATCCCGATTAAGGAATCTCTGCTCTACATTCAGCCGCTCTACCTGAGCGCAGAGTCTGGAAAGATTCCAGAGCTGAGGCGAGTGATTGTGGTGGCGGAGAATCAGATCGCGATGGAGCCGACGCTTCAGGCAAGTCTTAATCGCTTATTTGGCGATGGCGCAATGCAAATGCGAGAACAGGGCGGAAAGGCGGAGGCCCCTGTAGTGGCCGCACCCGGCCCCCCTGAATCACAGAAACTCGTGGAAGAGGCCAAACAAAGTTACGATCGTGCAATGGAAGAGTTAAAGCGCCTGCGTCAGGTACTGGACCAGATCTCCCGGCCGAAGCAGTAGCAGTTGTCAGTTGCCAGTTGCCAGTTGCCAGTTGGAAGGGACGGCCCGAGGGCGTTTCAGAGTTCAACCTTCAGGTTGTGTTCAAATGAGTGGTGTTGGAGCACAACCTGAAGGTTGA
>JBDTUW010000759.1:0-2867 GCA_040007555.1 Acidobacteriota bacterium
CAAGAACGTCATAGGGAACATCGGCGTTGACGATGTCGAGAATGCCATGTATGGCTTCATCGCCACCGGTGCCCAGAATCGCTGCGCCCATAATCTTGCGCGTCTCCGCATCAACGACAATCTTCATCAGGCCCTGCGTTTCATCCTTCTCGACTGCACGGCCGACGCGGGTCATCGGACGACTGCCAATCAGAAGCGGACGGCCGCTCGCGCGCGCCTCACGCTCTGTCATTCCCACTCTGCCGAGCGGGGGATCGATGTAGAGCGCATAAGCCGGTACCCGATCGCTTACTCGCCGGTACTGCCCGTCGAGCAGGTTGGCAGCTACGATCTCAAAGTCGTTGTAAGCGGTGTGCGTAAAGGCGCCACGTCCGTTGCAATCTCCCAAAGCCCAGATGCCGGGAACATTCGTCGCGAGGCTGTCGTCGACCCTGATGTTGCCGCGGTCATCCGTTGCGACGCCGGCCTTCTCAAGATCGAGATCGTCTGTATTCGGGCGGCGGCCAACTGCAAGCAGCACGTGTGACCCGACCGACGCGGGTTCGCCCTCAGTGCAGGTGATGCCCACCGAGACTCCACGTTCATGTCGTGCAAGGCTGATGCACTCAGCGCCCGTACGCACGGTAATCTCTTCAGCGAGGAGAATCTCACGAATGGCTTCGGATATCTCCTCGTCCTCCTTCGCCACGAGCCGCGGTGCCTTCTCAATAATGGTCACCTGTGCGCCAAAGCGCCGATACATCTGCCCAAACTCAAGGCCGATATAGCTGCCGCCGATGACTACCAGATGATCGGGCACCTGGTCCATCGCCAGCATCGAAGTATTGGTCAGGTATGGCACTTCGTTGATGCCAGGCATGTTGGAGGGCACGACGGCACGGCCGCCGACGTTGATGAAGATGCGCGGGGCGGTCAGCAGTTCATGAGCGACGCGGATAGTGTGCGCATCCTCGAAGCAGGCCTGCCCTTCGATAACAGTGCAAAGGGGCATGCTGCGCAAGTGCTTTTCGACGCCTGTGCGAGCATTGTTGATGACAGCATCGGCACGCGCCTTCACCCGGCGCATATCGATATGGATCGCGCCCTCAATGACGATTCCATAATCTGGCCCGCGACGCGCCAGATGAGCCGCATATGCGCTCGCCACGAGAGTCTTCGTGGGCATGCAGCCAGTGTTGACGCAGGTCCCACCGAAAAGCTTGCGCTCGATAAGCGCCACCGCCATGCCAGCTCCGGTCAACCGGCCCGCCAGTGGTGGACCGGCCTGACCCGCGCCGATGATGATTGCATCGAAGGCCTTCATGACAGTGCGACTCCGATCAGCAGTGCGCCACCGATGGCCACGGCGTCCTCGATCAACGCCGCCGGGCGATCGCTCCCGAGGGCGGTGGCGAGCCACCCGCGGAAAGCGCGTCCACCGAGGGTGCCCAGGATGGCCCCGACGACTCCCGCGCAAAGTCCGCCGATCATCGAACCACCCGCCGTTCCGATCGCGGCGCCAGACAGTCCTCCTGAGACGAGACGCGCGCCGAACTGAACCGGGACGGTGCGGCTGGGTGTCGATGGTCGCTGATCGGTAATGAGTTCGCTGAGGGCGAGGATTGTCAATATGCCGGTGGTCCAGGCGTTGCTGAGAAAGGAAAGCCAGCTTCCGCTGAGATCGATCCAGCCTAGATGCGCTGCCCAGCTGACCAGGGCGGGAGCGGTCATAGCGCGCAACCCCGCGACAACACCGATCAGTAGCGCGAGAAGATAGACACTCATGATTGGGTACCCTTCCTGTTGGCGGTTGTCTGTTGCGGGCGCGACTCGAACTCTCCGCTCGGCAGCCCCTCTCCTTATACCGGGATCGGATGAAATCTTCCATCGAGAAGCGTAGTCAATCCGCATTTTTTAGAGATCACCGCGAGGCGGAGCGTTCGTAGTCCCGCCTTAAGGCGGAATGTCACGCAACCAAGGCCGTTGACGTCAAAGAAGGACTTCGAATGATGACTTCGGGGCGTGGGATTCCGGCTGGAACGGGTGACTAAGAACGAAGGGGCTTGGTGGCGTGAGATTCCGCCTGAAGGCGGGACTACGAACGCTACGCCACGAGTAAATTGATGAGTGAGTTGAAGTCAAGAGTTGCGGACCTCTCCCCAGAGAAGCGGGCGCTCCTCGCCCAGCGGCTCAAGAAGGTGCGTGGAGACGCAACCGGGACAACCATCCCGCGCCGCTCAACTGAGCTCAGGCGAATTCCTCTTTCGTCAGCCCAGGAACGTGTCTGGTTCGAGCATCAGTGGGATCCCGACAGTCCCCTTTACACCGAATCGGTGCTGTTGCGAATCGAAGGAAACCTTGAATTGCGACATCTCCATCGCGCGCTGACGGAGATCGTCCGCCGTCATGAAGTGTTGCGAACCGATTTTCAGCAGGATGAGGAAGGCGTCTCTCAGGTCATTCATCCCGTTGCGAAAATCGAATTACCCGTCATCGATCTCTCCGGCATCGCTGACACCGAGTCGGGCGGGGAGGCGGAAATGTTACGGCTCGCGACAAGTGAAGCGCGCCGGGCGTTTGATGTTAGCCGGACGCCGCTTTTCCGTGCGACCCTCATCAGGCTTGGCACTCAAGATCACGTACTCGTCTTTGTCGTCCATCACCTCATCTTCGATGGATGGTCGGCTGGTGTCTTTTTTGATGAGCTCTTCAATCTCTATGACTCAATGGCAGTCGATCGGCCATCGCCGCTCGGCGAGCCGAAACTGCAATACGGTGACTATGCCGTTTGGCAACGCGAATCACTAGCGAGTGTCAATCTCGTGGAACAGCTCGCTTACTGGAAGAAGCAACTTGGCGGCGAACTGGGAAGAACAGGGTTACCTGTC
>JBDTUW010000760.1:0-2863 GCA_040007555.1 Acidobacteriota bacterium
ACTACTCTCAAACCGGTTTTCGCTGCGCGCAGGATATTCCGCGGCCGTAGCGATCCAACGTGAAGGATAACTTAAGCGGCGGCGACGTCAGCCGCGCCGCCCGGTTAGCCCCTTCGGCCCTTTAGCCCGTTCAGCCCTTTAGGTTGCGCTATGAATAGAAGATGTATCAATTTAATTCTCCTGACCGCAATGATGTTCGTAACGGCAGGTACCGCGGTGATGGGGCAAGGCGGCAGCGGGCGACTGCCGGGGAGCAAAGCACCGAAACCGAAGCCAACGCCAGCACCACCGAAAGTCGTCAGAGAAGAGTCAGTCGCACCTCCCACGGCGCGGCCTCCGGCGAAGATTCCGATTATCGCCTACAATCAGCTGGTGACTGCGAGTCTCGATCCGCGAACGGCGGGACAGATCAAAGCGGGCATCTACTATGATGAATACGTCCTCGAGGGAAGCGATGACGATCTCTTTACGATCTTTCTTCAGAGCCCGAACCCGGGTTTGACAGTTCAGGTGTACGACAAGGACGGCGGTGGGCTCCCGACGCTGAGAGATCCACGAAGCGGTGAGTTTAAGCTGGATACACAGGGAGGAACGCTTCCGGCGGCCGGCGAATATCGACTGAGGATTGTGGGTGTCGTGACGGATCCAGCTGGCTACACCATTCGCCTCAACCGCACAGGCCTCACCGAAGCTGGATATCAGGAAAAGCTGCAGTCGATTATTCTCGCGTTTAACGCACCGGAAACGAAGAATGTAGATGACACTATCTCAAAGCTCGAGCGGTTGGCAGATGAAGATGGAAGTCAATCCGGCGCCTACGAATTACTTGGTGTCATGTATTTGTATCATCGCAACGATACAGCGAAGGCGGCCGCGGCGATGGAGAATGCGATCAAGCTTAAGGGCGCTGCCGTTTTTCGCGTGACTCATGATCCTGTCCTCGGAAGAGCAGCCAAGCGAAAACCCGACGGTCAGTATGACTGGGTGGAGTCACGCACTTCGTGGCTTCGCGTTCAGCCCGATATGCTCGCACTTGCCGACATGACCAACGAGCAGGAAGTGGTCTTCTCGCTCAACGGTAGCCAGATAAGAGAAGCGCTGGCAACCAAAGCCGGAACGATGCCTGTCATCTCGATCAAAACGTCCACGCAGTCGAAAGGATACACCTTCAGCCCGGGAACCAAGAGTCAGGCTGAGGTCGATCTGATATTGAAGTTCCTGCGAACCTACGTTCCACCGCGGGGCTGAACAGCGTTGCGGCGCGCCGACGGGAGACCAGAGAGAATCTTGCTGCTATGAAGTTATGGGGTGGGCGATTCACTCAAGAGACCGATCCTCAGTTTGCCTCTTTCAACTCCAGTTTTTCATTTGATTGCCGGCTTCTGAATGCGGACCTGCGAGCGAGCATCATTCAGGGGGATGCCCTGGGAAATGCCGGGGTGATCAGCTCCGAGAATGCGGCCGTCATCCATGCTGGTCTGGAGCAGCTGCGATCGCTCTGCGAAGAACCGGCATTCCTCGCACGACCTGAATTTGCCGAGGTCGAGGATGTTCACAGCTTCATCGAGAACCGGCTATTTGAACTCATTGGTCCGGTCGCCTACAAGCTACATACCGGTCGAAGTCGGAACGATCAGGTCGCGGTTGCGACTCGTCTCTTTCTTCGCGGGGAGATTGACCGGCTGGATTTGTTGCTCGAGGACCTGCAGCGTGCGCTCGTGGATTTGGCAGAGCGTTACGCAGACAATGCAATCCCCGGATACACCCATATGCAGAAAGCGCAGCCAGTTTTGTTTGCGCACTTCCTGCTCGCCTATTTCGAAATGCTCAGTCGGGATCGAGAACGCTTTCGAGAAGTGAGAGCGCGGGTCAATACTTTACCTCTCGGTTCAGGAGCCATCGCGGGCACGAGTTTTCCCGTTGATCGTCAGTGGATGGCCGAGCAGCTGGGGTTTGATTCGGTGACACGCAACAGCATCGATGCGGTCAGCGATCGAGACTATATCATCGAGTTTGTAGGCGCCGCTGCCCTGGTCATGATGCATCTTTCACGCCTCGCGGAAGACCTGATCGTTTACGCAACTCAGGAGTTTGGCTTTATCAAATTGGGCGATGCAATCGCGACTGGCAGCAGCTTGATGCCGCAGAAAAAAAATCCGGATTCATTGGAGCTGGTCCGCGGAAAGGCGTCGCGAGTGTTTGGTCACTCGGTCGCGCTGCTCTCCCTCTTAAAGGGTCTTCCGCTTGCGTACAACAAGGACCTGCAGGAAGACAAAGAGGCGCTCTTCGACACCATCGACACGGTTAGCGCGAGCCTCCGTGTCACCGCCACAGTGCTCCGCAACATCGAGCTGGATGGGCCGCGCGCCGAGGCGGCAGCTGCTACTGACTATACAAACGCGACCGATCTGGCGGACTATCTGGTCAATCGCGGGTTGGAGTTCCGCAAGGCGCACGAGATTGTTGGTCGCCTTGTGGTTCATGCGATCGAACGGAAGCAGGAGCTCAATGAGCTCTCGCTCGCTGACTATCGCCAGTTCTCTTCGCTGTTCGAGTCTGACCTCTTTGAGGCTCTCTCGCTGGAGAGCTCGCTCTCAGCGAAACGGCAGATTGGCGGGACCGCCTCCGAGCGCGTTAAAGTAGAAATATCACGCGCTCGTGAGATTGTTGGTAGTAGCGTTCACGAATAGAGAACCATTGCAATGCTCTCCATCACCTGATCAGGTATTCCTCGAGGGGCAAACATCAGCGAGCGTTGGGCAGGTCCTTATGAGGGTCCGCAAGCAAAACGAAGAGCCGGCCAGAAAGCTGGGAACTCTCTGGCCGACTCTGAACTGCTGATGTCCTCACCTCATCAACAGTC
>JBDTUW010000761.1:0-2857 GCA_040007555.1 Acidobacteriota bacterium
GCGTCGACGTCATCATTACGTGCGACACGGGCAGCACCGCTCATCGTGCGGTCGAGTTCGCACAAGCCGCCGGTGTCGATGTCCTGATCACGGATCATCATATGCTCGGCGATACTCTTCCCGCGGCTCACGCTGTCATCAACCCGATGCGACTTCCAGCCGGACACGCGCTTCGTGATTTATCGGGCGTTGGAGTAGCGTGGCAACTGATGACGCCTCTTCTCGATGCGGATGACTCAATCGCCCTGCTTGATCTGGTAGCGATTGGCATCGTGGCCGACGTCGCCACGCAAGCACGTGACACCAGATATCTACTGCAACGTGGCCTTGAAGTCATGAAGACCACCTCAAGACCAGGTATCAGAGCGCTCTTCGATCGCGCGCAGATCGATCCTCTTCATCTCACCGAAATGGACATCGGATTCAAGCTCGGTCCGCGTCTGAATGCGCAGGGCAGGTTGGGAGACGCAGCGGCGTGCGTTGAGCTACTAACAACCGACCATGAAGCACGTGCGGCCGAGCTCGCCAATCAGCTTGAGGGAATGAACGCGCGCCGCAAGCTTGAAACAAAAATGATTGAGGATGGCGCGCTGAGCATGATCGGACGGGACGCATCACTCCTCGAATATGCTGTTCTTGTGCTTTCGCATCCGGACTGGGGCAGCGGGGTGATAGGAGTCGTCGCCAGCCGGCTGGCAGATACTTATCACAAACCGGTAGTCCTTTTGAGCGAGAACGAGGACATGGCGTTTGGATCTGCACGTTCGATTCCAGGCTGTAACATTACCGATGCGATTCGAGCCAATCGTGATCTTGTGGAGAGATTCGGCGGTCATGCGATGGCAGCTGGTCTCTCGTTAAAGAAGGATGCGGTGTTCGACTTCCGTCGCCGTCTTTCGCGAACGGTACGCGAGCTGACGAAAGGCACCGCGGAGGAACCAGTGCTTGAGCTCGATGCTTATCTCGGGCTTCATGAAGTCTCTCTCGGCCTCGCCGAGGACATTCGCCGGCTCGCTCCGTTTGGCAATGGGAACAGAGAGTTGAATTTGGCAACGCGAGATCTGCGTCTGGTGCGGCATAAGAAACTTCGCCAACACGGCGATGGCCGTGAGCTTCTGGTGGAGGATGCCTTTGGGAGGCGGCAGTGGGTGCTGTGGTGGAAAACGCGTGAGGGGGACGAGCTTCCCGGGGGGCGATTTGACCTGGCCTACAATCTCAGCATCAGCCGATTTAAGAAGGTGGAGGCGTCTCTCAACCTTGTAGACTTCCGCCGCCTGGAGCAGGACTCGATAGAAGTAGAAGCGCGCGCACCCGCCCTTGAGATAGAGGATCTGAGTGGAGTTCCAGATCGACGTGCGAGGCTGTTTGAGATACTTGAGGAGGCGGCTGACGCAATTGTCTGGCGCGAGCTTGATCCAACGATCGAGGGTTGCACGCGGATTGAGTTAAGAAGAGCCGAAACGCTGTTGGTCTGGACGGCAGCGCCGGGTCACACGGAGTTGCAGTCGGCGCTCAAAGTGGTCCGGCCTCGACGAGTGATTTTCTTTGGAGAGCGGCCCGAGCCAATGACAGTCGCTTCATTTCTCCGACGGTTGGGCGGTTTGGCAAAGCACGTGATCAAGAGGGGCGGCGGCGCGAGTGGCGAGACCACAGTTTCGATACTGGCTGCAGCAACCGCCGAGCGCGACGTCACAGTCCGCTACGGGTTGAGATGGTGGAAAGAGACGGGTCGCATGGAGGTAGCGGTCGGAGCAGATGACACGGTTCAGATTTGGGCGGGACCGGGGAGGTCAAATCCGATCGAGCGCCCCGAACTGGAAAAGCTGGTGCAGAATGCACTCGAAGAGACCGCCGCGTACAGAGTCAGGGGCCAGGGGGCAGGCGTCAGGGGCCAGGGGGCAACCGAGAGCGATGAGAGCCAATGAAATACGGCGCTATGATGTTCTACATCCCTGACCTCTGACCCCTGATCCCAATCAATGGAAATCCGAGCACTGGAAACCGCCGAAGAATACCTCGCCCTCGAAGACCTTGAGCGCGACATCTGGGGCATGCCGGATATTGAGGCTCTGCCGGCCGACTTTATGAAAACGATCGCCAGGAATGGCGGCGTACTTCTTGGCGCTTTTGACCCTCAGCTAGTCGGATTCGTTTTTGGGTTCCCTGCCATTACAGAAGATGGCCGGATAAAGCACTGTTCGCACATTGCAGGCGTCGCCCGTGATCTCCAGAATCGTGATATCGGTTATCAACTGAAGCTCGCTCAACGCGAGATCGTGCTCGCTCAGGGAATCGATCTCGTGACGTGGACCTTCGATCCGCTCGAAAGCAGGAACGCGCGCTTCAATTTCCATAAGCTGGGGGCGATTTGCCAGACGTATCTTCATAACGAGTATGGGGAGATGCGAGATGCGCTCAACGCAGGACTTCCCAGCGACCGCTTTCAGGTCGATTGGCTGATCGCCAGTGACCGGGTCGAGAGGCATATTCGGGGCGAGAGGCTCACGGTACTGCCTTCGGAACTCCAATCAACGGGGGTGCCTGTCATCGACAATGCAGAGTCAATCCCGGACGGAATGCCGGGATCAACGGAACGGCTTCTGATTGAGATACCCGCTCAGTTTCAGACGCTCAAGGCTGCTAACAGAGACGAAGCGCTTCGCTGGAGAATGCATTCAAGAGAGCTGTTCGAGGAGGCATTCCGAAGTGGCTACGCTGCGACTGACCTGCTCATCGAGAACGGTAGAAGTTTCTATCTGCTGGAGCAGGGGTCAGGGGTCAGGGGTCAGGAGCGAGCGTTCGTAGTACCGCCTTGAGGCGGAGTCTCGGATATCGTAACATTCCGCCTCAAGGCGGT
>JBDTUW010000762.1:0-2855 GCA_040007555.1 Acidobacteriota bacterium
CCTTGAACCGGAATTAGCCGCGCAGTTCCCCGAGATCAAATCCTATCGCGGTCAGGGCGTCGATGATCCCTCGCTATGGTTGCGATTCGACTTGACGCCACGCGGCTTCCACGCGACCGTCACTTCAAGCAATGACACCTTCGTCATCCTTCCTTCCAGCGCAGAGGACGCTGCACAATATGTGGTCTCCCGCTCCGCCGACGTGCCCAGCTCAGGAGAAGACCTTCGCTGCGAGGTAGTCGAGCCCGAAGGCCGCGTTGCCGGCGAAGGACGAAGGACGCGCATCACCTCGGGAACCAACTCAATCGAAGCGGTGATTTCTGGTCCGTCCCTGCGGACATTCCGGATTGCGGTCGCGACTACCCAGGAGTACACAAACTCCTCAGGTTTCGGGGGTGGGACTGTTGCCGGAACTATCGCGTCCATCAATACGTGGCTAAACGGCCTGAATCTGATCTATGAGCGTGAACTGGCAATCCGATTTGTCCTTGTCGGCAGCAACGCCAACGTGATCTACATCTCTGAGCCGGACCCATTTACCAACGGAAGCACTTCGTCGATGATCAACGAATCACGGGCGCTGCTCGACTCTCAGATCGGGGCGGCGAACTACGACATCGGGCACGTGCTTGGTGCACAGGCCGGTGGATCCGCAGCCGGTCAAGCGTATCTCGGCGTTGCCTGCTGGATGCCCTACAAGGGTGGCGGCGCGACTGTCATCGGTCAAAGTTATCCGCTCGGAAGTACCAGCATTCTTGGTGTCATCGCGCATGAACTGGGCCATGAGCTGGGCGCAAGCCACTCTTTCAACGCATCCTGCAGTGGCAATCGCAGCGCCGGAGCGGCATGGGAATCAGGAAGTGGATTGACGATGATGTCCTATGCTTCCCAGTGTCAGCCTGATGCGATCGTGAGCGGCAGGTCCCTCCACTTTTTCTCCGGCAGCATCTCCGAGATTAGTTCCTATATGAGTGGCGGTGGGAGTTGTTCAGCCTCGAGTTCCACGGGGAACAACGCGCCCGTACTCAACGCCGGTCCGGACTTTACAATCCCTCGCAATACTCCGTTCACCTTAACCGCGACTGGCAGCGATGCTGACGCAGGCGATCAGGGCAGTTTGACTTTTTCATGGGAACAGGTCGATGCCGGCGGCGCCAATTACGCTTCACCGCCTTATAGCGATTCTGGCGATCCGGCAAATTCAACGCGCCCTATCTTTCGTCCGTTTGTGCCGACAAATAACCCAACCCGAACATTCCCGAGCCTGACCTATATTCTCAACAACTCAAATGTCCCGCCGGCCACCATTGGTGGATTGCAAACGGCCGAGAATCTTTCGTCAATCAGTCGCCAACTGAACTTTAATTGCATTATGCGCGATGGACGAGGCGGCACGACGATCGACGCAGTGACTCTGACCGTCGCGGGAGCTGCCGGTCCATTTCAGGTGACTCAACCAAATTCCGGTGAGACGTGGAATTCCGGCACCACGCAGACCATCTCATGGAATGTCAATGGAACTGACCTGGCGCCGGTAAATTGCTCGTCGGTGCGAATCAGTCTTTCAACAAACGGTGGACTGACCTTTCCAGTCGTCCTCGCCGCAAGCACACCAAATGATGGGAGCGAATCGCTGATGATGCCGGCCAACCAGGCCAGCACGACGGCGCGCATCAAGGTCGAAGCTGTCAATAATGTCTTTTTTGATATCAGCAATGGTAACTTTTCGCTGGTCCCACCAAATTCGTGCCACTCAGTGACGGCGCTGGCTCAGTCGATGGGATCGCCGGGAACTCCGGTTGATCTCTCCGGAGTTAATTTCAATGGAGTCTCGAGTGTGACCTTCGGTGGGGGAGCAGCAGCGAGTTTCAGCGTTCTCACCAACTCCACTCTGAGAGCAACCGTGCCCGCTGGAGCAATCACCGGGCCGATCAAAGTCAGCAAGGCGAGCTGCGCGGACTCGTTCTCACCCGGCTTTACGGTCAGCTCGACCCCGCCCGTTACTCTTGCCGTTGATGATGGTAGCTTTGAAGGCGCTTATACCGGCCCAGGGCATGCCGTTAATCGGCTGACGCCGACTAACTATCCCGCAACGCTCAGTTCGATCTCGATCTACTTCGGCAGTTTTACGGGGATTCAAGTGGGAGCGAGTATCGACCTTCTGGTCGGTGTCAATGCGGATGGCGATGGGAACATCAACAACACGAGCTTTCAAGTGACCAATGTGACGGTCCAGTCACTCGATCAATTCAACGTCTACTTCGTCCCGAACTTGGCGATCAGCAGTGGCGATTTCGTCGTCGGGTTTCGCTATGCGTCAACCAGCGGTGTCTTTCCCGTAGTATATGATCGAACGCCGCCAGCGCGGGGACGCTCATACGGATCGGGCGATGGCGCGAACTTTGTGCTGCAGGACAGCTATGGATCAACCTACGTTGGGAACGCTGGGATCAGAGCCAGCGTCTATCAGGGGGTGCAGGGGCCGACGTGTAACCCATCGCGGTCACCCGCGAGCGCAAACTTTAGTAGCGCGGGCGGCATTGGGACCGTTGGCGTGACCGTCTCGACGGGCTGCAACTGGACGGCGTCAAGCAATCTGAGTTGGGTGACTATCACGGTTGGAGGCGGGAGCGGGAATGGGACAGCCATTTTTACCGTCGCTCCCAATTCGGGTGTCGCGCGCAGCGGCACGATTACCGTAGCCGGTCAGAGCTTCACTGTTCGTCAGGGTGCCAACTTCGCCGATATCCTTGCTAACGCGGTCTTCTTCGAGCAGATCGGCAAGGTGTCGGCTACCGGAATCACGCTCGGGTGCGGGCAGGATGCACAGGGACGTCCCATTTTCTGCCCTTCGA
>JBDTUW010000763.1:0-2854 GCA_040007555.1 Acidobacteriota bacterium
CCATGGCGCGATTGCCGCAACTGATGGAATTCGCGGGCAAGCACGCACTGAAGGTGATCTCGGTTGCCGATCTCATCAGATATCGGATCGGCACGGAAGTGCTCGTGCGTCGCCTTGCTGAGGCACGCGTTCCAACCGTTCACGGTGAGTTCAGGGCGATTGCCTTTGAGAATGTCCTTAATGGAGAGGTTCATCTGGCGATGGTGCGTGGAGAGATATCGAACGATGAGCCAGTGTATGTCCGGGTTCACACACAATCAGTTCTCGGGGATGTGTTTGGCAGCCTGCGCGATGATCATGGCGCGCAGCTTCAGGTGGCGCTGCGAAAGATCAGCGAACACGGATCGGGAATTGTTCTCTATCTCAAGCAGGAGATGCGAGGTGTCGGGCTGGCAGATCAGCTGAACAGCTATCAGGAGGCCGATCGGGGGTCAGGGAAAGGACAGTCTGGAAGTCGCGATCCGGTAGCAGAGGTCCGCGATTACGGCACAGGCGCACAGATCCTTCACGAACTTGGAGTGCGTAAGCTGGTGCTCCTCTCCAACCGGCCTCCGAGGTTGCATGCGCTCGAAGGATTCGAATTGGAGATCGTCGGCCACCTTCCTCTCAGCTCAGGCTGAATTCTTTGACACTCCAAGCGGAAGCGTCTCGTCTTCTGTGACGCTCAGCTGCGGTTCCGGGCTTCGCCCTGGTTCGAGTTCGTTGGTGGGAACCTCGGGCTGCTGGAGGGGAGCACTCGCGGCCTTGAAGCTCACCTTATGCGGTACCTGCACTGTCACCTCCCTGGTCTCAGGCTCGGGCCTGACCGGGAAGAAAATGCCATTGATCAAATGGCCAACACCCTTGACGACTGGAATCAGCGCGAACAACCAGAATAACTCCGCGACGGTCGCTAAGCCCGTCGGACTCGTCATATCGAGCTTACCCGCAACGTCGCGTTCGATGTTTGCCAGCAAGCCTGATGCCGCCGCCGTGTGAAGCATCGTATAGAGCACTCCAGCGCTGGCGCTTCCACCAAGAATCGAGACCATGGCCTGCTGCAGGCTGTACTTTCGAGTGCTGCCTTCACGGATATTCTTGACCCGGATTGGGAACGGAGTCTGTTTGGGTTGTCGAGGCTGCTTCTGCTGGTCGGGCTTTTTCAGTTGGTTTGTGACCTTCTGGTTGAATCCCAGTTTGGCTTCTTCAAAGCCGACGCGTAGATTCAGGCCGAGCTCACGAAGATCATCCTTCAGCGAATCAAAATCGAGTGGACCGCGTTTGCCTTCCATGGCATCGACGATCAAGCCGAGATTGGTTCCACACGCTCGGCAAAATCGTTGTCCCGGAGTCGCGGTGCTGGCACACTTTGGGCAGTACATTGATGTCTCCAGCTCTCTTTACGCTAACCCTTGCCGGACGGTTCCCGCGAAAGTGCGCCGGTTTGTCAGACGCGCCGCTTCCGGACGCCCTGCTTCTGGTACGACGCTCGAATCACCGTCTTGATGTTGCCGCGCACGTTAAAATCGCCCTCAATGCCGCACTCAACCGGATCGCAGGCGGCGACAAAATCCTGAAGAATGCGATTCACCACGTGTTCGTGGAAGATCTTTGCTGAACGAAACGCATTGATATAAAGCTTGAGGGACTTCAACTCGACGCAGCGTTTGTTGGGAACATAGCGTAGCTGCAGAGTCGCGAAATCTGGAAAGTCCGAGAACGGGCAAATCGCAGTGAACTCGCTTGAAGTAAACGAGATCTCGATGCGATGCCCAGGGTACTCATATTGAAATGTGTCGAGCGCCGGCAGATTCATTTCGTCGATTGGCGTCGATCTGATCACCAGCCTTGTCTGGGGAGTCACCTCCGCCTTCGTTGCGCCTTTGCCCTTCATCTTCTTCTTGACCAACTTCTTGTCCACCAATCTCCTCCCGGCCCCTGCTCCCTGGTTGATAGTTCATGTCTGCAGTTCAGCGACGATCTCCGCCGCAATACGTCGAGCTTCGTCAAGCGCATCCGGTGGCAGCGAGATCGCCGCTACGACCGCATGGCCACCTCCGCCGTGCCGCTCGCAGATCTTCGCCAGATCGTGTGTCCGTGGCCGCGGCGACCATGGGTTGGATCCGACCGAAATTTTCGACCGAAAGCTTGAATGACTGACGCTGACGCTATACGTGATATCCGGGAAAAGATAGTACGGGATGAACTTGCTGTATCCCTCCATATCGTACTGGCTGACGTCGAAGAAGAGCACTGACCCCTCCTGCTGCGCCTCCTGCCCAATAATCTCGATTGAACGCAAATGCCTCTGATAGAGCGGCTCGACCCTGGTTGTGACGTAGTCGGATTCCGCTACCTGTCCGGGCGTCCTGACCTGCAGGTCCCTGATAATTCTCTCGATCGTCTGAGTATCGCGATCGGCTTCGATGACCAGCGCGAGCCTGAGGGCAGGCGCCTTCATTTCGACTGCCTCGGCAGCTGACTGGTAGAGGGCGCCGTCAATAATATTGGCCCAATGTATCAGCTCGCCTAGAGGAGCGGAGTCGAAACCGAAATGTTTGGCCGTGACCTCCGCGATGAATTTCGTGCACGACTTGTAGGAAGCATCGACAAACTTTTGCCCGCTGCGATCGATCTGGAAGTGCGCTTCGTCCTCTGGCGTTAGAAATGCGGACTTGTGATGATCGAACCACCAGGTGAGATGCGGGCTCGAAGAGTATTTGAAGTCGACGATCGCATTCTCATCACCATCAAAGACGTCGTCATCAAAGAGGGATCCGGCGCGATGCATCATTGGTTGGAAGGCCACCTCCCACCCCGGATTGACGCGCTCAGCGTAGAATCGGGCAAAGACCGCCGCGGACGAAACTCCGTC
>JBDTUW010000764.1:0-2854 GCA_040007555.1 Acidobacteriota bacterium
TGGGCATGATCCTCCACGACTGGAATCTGGAGAAGAAGATGCACCTCGTCCGTGCCGCCTATGATGCCTTGCCTCCGGGGGGCGCGTTCGTCGTCGTTGAGAACCTGATCGATGACGCGAGGCGTGAGAACACTTTCGGGCTCCTCATGTCACTCAACATGCTGATTGAGTTCGGCGACGCGTATGACTTCACTGCCGCCGATTTCTTTGGGTGGTGTCGCGAGGTGGGCTTCTCCAGGACCGAAGTCATTGCGTTGGGCGGCCCGGCCAGCGCCGGCGTGGCCTACAAGTAACGAAAAGTCTGTCGATGGGCGAGTCACTCTGGTTCAAGCGGGCTGCACCACTCGTAGGATGGCTTCCAGCAATCGTTCGAAGTCGGCCACTTCCGCCTTGAGCTGCTTGCGTCCGGCGGCGGTCAACTTATAGAACCGCGCGCGGCGATTGTTCTCAGACCGCCCCCACTCCGCTTTGACCCATCCCTTGATGGCTAAACGTTGGAGCGCTGGATAAAGCGAGCCTTCCTCGACGTGGAGCACTTCGTTGGAGATCTGTTTGAGGTATAACGCGATGCCATAGCCGTGCATGGGGTCGGCGCCGCGCTCCAGCGTCTTGAGGATCAACATCTCCAAAGTCCCGGGCAGGAGGTCGGTTTTTTGAGGACTCTTGTCTCTTCCCATAGGTGACCTTCCATAGCTGATCTATTGGAAGAATGCGTCGATTCTCGTCCGGATGTCAAGGCATGGGGCGAAGTCATGAAAAGCAATCCCTTCTCAGCCGACGACAATTTGGCAGCCCCCCTTTGCGGCTTTGCGTTGAAAACTTTGACAGCCCGCAGACTGTCGCGGCGAGAAATTCCCGCTCTCTACGTCCCCACCGTCGGCGTCCGTCCCCATGACCGGGTCGATCGTTGAACTCCCGAATTGGCGAGTGTAGAATGGCTTTTTGCTTATCCTACCCAAAACTCATCAGGCTGGCCTGGAGGCTGGTCGTTATGGAGATTAAGTCTTGAGTATCAGAGAAATCGAACAATTGCTTGGGGACGAGGGGCTGGCCCTGCTCGCTCACGAATGCCGCACCATACCCAAAGAGCAACTGCACCTGCCTGGTCCAGATTTTATCGAACGGGTCCTCGTCGACTCGGATCGCCCGAATGCTGTCCTCAGGAACCTTCAGTCCGTGTTCGATCACGGCCGTCTGGGGGGAACCGGGTACGTCTCGATTCTTCCCGTCGATCAGGGAATCGAGCATTCCGCCGGTGCCAGCTTTGCGCCAAACCCGATGTACTTCGATCCGGCAAACATCGTTAAGCTCGCGATCGAAGGTGGCTGCAACGCTGTCGCATCAACGCTTGGTGTCCTGGGCTCATGTGCGCGAAAGTATGCTCACCGCATTCCTTTCATCGTCAAACTCAACCACAACGAGTTTCTTTCCTACCCAAACAGCTTCGATCAGATATTCTTCGCCAATGTCGATCAGGCGTTCGAGATGGGCGCTGCTGGTGTCGGCGCAACCATCTATTTCGGTTCCGAAGAGTCCAAGCGTCAGATTCAAGAGGTGACGGCGGCTTTCCATCACGCACACGAGCTCGGCCTCTTTACCGTCCTCTGGTGCTATCTGCGCAACCCTGCCTTCAAAACGAAGGAAAAGGACTTTCACGTCTCGGCAGACCTCACTGGTCAGGCAAATCATCTGGGCGTAACCATCGAAGCGGACATTATCAAGCAGAAGCTGCCCGAAAATAATGGCGGCTACAATGCGCTCGCCTCGAAAGAGAATCCCTACGGCAAAACCAATAAGCGCATTTACACTGAGCTCAGTTCCGATCATCCGATTGATCTGACGCGATATCAATTGGCGAATTGCTACATGGGCCGCGCGGGTTTGATCAATTCAGGCGGTGCATCGGCTGGCGAAAGTGATCTGGCGGAAGCCATCAAGACTGCAATCATCAACAAGCGTGCGGGTGGCACTGGATTGATCTCCGGCCGCAAGGCATTCCAGCGTCCAATGGCTGACGGCGTGAAGATCCTCAATTCGATCCAGGACGTCTATCTCGCTACCGAAATCACGGTTGCGTAGGATGTCGGGAAGGAATCAATGCGGCGGTGCAGAAGCGTTGAGAGACGACTTGGAGCAGCGATAGTCTGGTTCTCCGCGCCTCTGCACCTCTGCGTTATTTTCCTTTTGCTGGTGTCACCGGCTCGAGCGCAGATTGTGGATCGAATGCTCGCCACTGTTAATGGTGAGCTGATTACTGAGAGCGAGATTTGCTGGGAATTGGCGCTTGACCCGGATCTTCAGCCGCTTGATCTCAGCGCGGAAAACAAGCGGCTCATGCTCGAGCGCGTCATCGACCAGCGAATCCTCCGCCAGGAAGCCGCCAAGATTCCGCAGAACCCGCCCACCGACGAACAGATTCGCGAATATCGGCAAAAAGAATTGATCGAACGATTTGGCAGTCAGGAGGCATTGCTCAAGCGGACGCGGGCAGTGGGCCTCGATCCTCCAACCGTTCGCGAGATCATTTCGCGCCGCATTCTTTTGCTTAAGTACATAGACTTCCGCTTCCGGTCATTTATTCTCGTCCAGCCGGACGAAGTGGAACGGTATTATCGCGAAGTCGCGCTGCCGCGGATGCGCAACCGTGGCGGCCTGGTCCGCACTCTGGATGAGATGCGAGCTGAAATCGGAAACAACCTTGGTGAAGAGAAGATCAACGCAGAATTGGATCGGTTCCTGGATGAGGCGCGAAATCAGGCGCAGATCGTCAGACTAGCAGAGCTGAAATAGCGAATTGCGAGGATTTGCGAGTAAGATCTCACGCGAAGCCGCGGAGACGCGAAAGACGCGAAGA
>JBDTUW010000765.1:0-2848 GCA_040007555.1 Acidobacteriota bacterium
CATTTGCATGGGACATCAACGGCCGGGCGACGACGGTGCTGCGTGGCGGTTATGGTATCTACTATGATCAGATTCTGGGGGCGGTAATCAGCCAGTCACGAAGTGTGTTCCCGACGTTTGTCACTTACAACCTCGCTGGTTTGAGTCCGACGCAGGGCGGGACTCGTTTAACCCCGTTCAATCCCAACCTGCTGGCGCGATCCGGCACGCTCAATGTTTACAATCAGCTAGCAGTGCTCGGGACCGATGTGGTCGACACGCTGATCAATTTGAGACGCTTTGCAAACCCGATTCCCGGTCGCGCCTCGACATTTCCTGGCGGGCCCGGTTTCGTGCTTCCCGCCTATGACCTGGTGACTCCGTACGCTCAACATTGGGCACTGACGCTCGAGCACCAGCTCGGTCGGAACTACCTGCTATCAGCGGCATATGTGGGTACGCGAGGGACGCATCTACTTCGTTTCGCGACGCCAAACTATGGTCCAAACGTTCTGCCTGTGGTGACGGGAGCTTTCCTTCAGGGGGGAGCTGAGACCGTTTTCACTGGATTCGCTGCGGCTCCGGGTCAGAACTTCGCGCGCACATTTCCGTTTCTCGGATCCTTCACTTCGATTGAGTCGAACACCAATTCCAGTTATCACGGCCTGCAGGTGCAGCTGGATAAGCGTTTATCCCAAGGCATTCAGTTCACAACTGCATATACCTGGTCGCACGCGATCGATGAAGTCTCGGATGTCTTCGATCTCGCGGGAACTCGCGCGCTGCCGCAAAACAGCCTTGATCGCAACAGCGAGCGCGGTAACGCCAGCTTCGATCTTCGTCATCGATTTGTCTCAAGCGCAATCTGGGAACTTCCGTTCGCACGACGCAATGTTGTTCTCGGTGGCTGGCAGACCGCCGCCATCATTACCCTGCAGACCGGACAGCCGCTAACCTTTTACTCCGGATTTGACGTCAATCTGGACGGAAATCTGACGGATCGACTGAACTCCACGTCGGGCATCGTCGAAATTAACGATGGATCGCTGCGGTACGGCATTCCGACTGATCCCGCCGCTCAGCGCAGCTTGCTGGCCATTGTCGGGAGAGATGGTGCTGTTGGTCGGAATACCTTTCGGGCACCGGGCGTGGCAACGGTCGACCTTTCGGTGAACAAGCACTTTCGCTTTTCTGAACGCCGCGATTTTGAATTAAGGCTCGAGTTCTTCAACCTCTTCAATCGCGCCCATTATGGAAGCCCGGTCAATCAACTCGACTTTCCGGGCGTCGGACGTTCGGTCGATACGCGGATTCCAGCACGCGTCGTGCAGCTTGGCGGGAGACTTTATTTCTAGCCGGATAGCAGGGAAGTTCGAGGGAAGGTCAGCCTTCATTTTCCCGGTAGACCTTGAGCTTGTTGTGGAGGGTTTTGACGCTGATTTCCAGCATTTCAGCAGCGCGAGTCTTGTTATTGCCGGTCTTGATCAGTGTCCGGAGAACGAGCTGCCGCTCAGCTTCATCAAGCGGGATGCCGACTGGAAAAGTGATTGTCTCGCTGGGACTCTGAGTACCTGCGTCTTCGAGAAAAACGGGAAGGTGACTCTTATCGATTCGCTGTCCGTCGCAAACGACAACCGCGTGTTCAACGACGTTGCGAAGTTCGCGCACATTACCGGGCCACGGCGATCGGGAGAAGAGTTCCAGAACCTCGGGAGCGATTAATCTCGCGGAACGGCCGTGACGCTCACGCAATTCATCGATCAGATGCTGGGCGAGCAAGGGAATGTCCTCTCGTCGCTCTCGCAGCGGTGGCAGCTTGAGGTGAATGACATTCAACCTGTAAAGTAGGTCCTCGCGCAATTCCCCACGCCTGACAGCTTCGTGCGGGTCTTTGTTGGTTGCAGCGAGTACGCGGACGTCGACCGGCACCTCTTTGCTGCCGCCCAGACGCCTGACGCGGCGGTCTTCGAGTACGCGCAGAAGCTTGGCCTGTAGCATGGGTGCCATCTCGGCGATCTCATCAAGAAAGAGGGTTCCGCTATCGGCGAGTTCGAAACACCCCTCGCGGCGTGAAAGTGCCCCGGTAAATGCGCCCCTTTCGTGGCCAAACAACTCGGACTCCATGAGGCTCTCAGGAATCGCCGAGCAATTGATTGGCACAAAAGGTCGGGTCGCGCGCGGACTGAGCTGGTGAATCGTCGTCGCGACGACCTCTTTTCCGGTTCCCGACTCGCCCGTGATCAGAACAGAGGCCGAGGAACTGGCCACTTGCTCGATCATAGTGTATATCTGCCGCATGACCTGGGAAGTGCCGACCAGTTTGCCGAAGACGCCATATTCGCTAAGCTGTCGTCGGAGCCTCAGGTTCTCGTGCTGAGTCACCGCTTGTTCAACGGCTCGCTGAAGGACAAGTTGTAGCTGCCGGGTGTTGATTGGCTTTTCGAGGTAGTAGAATGCTCCTTCTTCCTTGACCGCCCTCACCGCGTCTTCGACGTTGCCCTGGCCGGTCAGCAGTATGATGGCGATTCCCGGCGCATCTTCCCGCAGACGCGCCAGCAGACCGAAACCGTCGAGCCGCGGCATGATCACATCGGTGATCACCGCTGTTGGCTGAAATTCAGCGGCGATTGCGAGCGCCTCGATTCCGTCACCGGCTGTCTTGACTTCGTAGCCCCAGGCGGCCGCAATCTCGCTCAGGCCGATACGAGCGGCCTGTTCATCGTCCACGATCATGACTTTGGCTTGCCCCATTGAGATTAGTCTATCAAGCGTGACGACATTTTCCAATTTTCTTCGCTCAACCTGCCCCAATTAGGAGCGTCGATTACCCAAGAGGAGCATATACCGAAATGCACCCGCAGCGTCCCAC
>JBDTUW010000766.1:0-2847 GCA_040007555.1 Acidobacteriota bacterium
AGCGTGACGAGATTTTCCAATTTTCTTCGCTCAACCCCCAAACAAGAGCGTCGATTACCCAAGAGGAGCATATACCGAAATGCACCCGCAGCGTCCCACAATTCAAGTTGTCCCCAACCGAGATAGCAGACAACAATCGCCGTCTCATTTGACTTTTTCGCGCCGCCGGGTGATTTGGCCCGCCATCGCCCTGCTATTTGCCATCTGTATCCTGCCGCGCGCCCTGGCGCAGGGCCCGCTCCCGGTTGCGACCATTTCCGGAGCCAACTTTCGGAACGTCGTCGCCCCTGATTCGATAGTTGCATCTTTCGGCTCACAACTCGCGACAGGGCTCAAGGTAGCGGAAACGGTTCCACTGCCGACCCAACTGCTCGGTACCGTGGTCACCGTCACCGATTCCACCGGCATAGGCTATGTCGCCCCACTCCTCTTCGTGTCGCCGGGACAGATCAACTACATCATGCCGGCGCAACTGACTGCCGGCACTGGCATTGTCTCGGTGCGATCCGGCGGTGGTCAGACCTCGACCGGGCCTGTCCAGATCGCGGCTGTGTCTCCGGCGATCTTTACGGCGAATCAGAATGGAGTGGGCGTTCCCGCTGCCGATGTGCTGCGCGTTCTTTCCAATGGTCAGCAGCAGACCGAATCGCCCTTCACGCCTGGCCCTGATCAAACCTTCATCCCAAAAGCGATCAATCTCGGGCCAACAGGCGAGCGAGTCTTCCTCATACTCTATCTGACCGGTCTGCGAAACGCGCCGAACACGGATGGAAATGCGGCAAATGGCTCTGCCGAGAACGTCAATGTCCTGCTCGGCGGCGTGCTACAGCGACCGCTCTATGCAGGTCCGCAGGGTAGCTTCGCGGGGCTTGATCAGATCAATCTTGAGATACCTCGAACACTGCTGGACGCATCGATTGCGGGTAGCAAGCTGCTGGAGATATCCGTCAAAGTCGATGGATTCTCAGACTCAAATCCCGTTGAGATCGCGCTTGCACCGCCCACGGGCGGCACACCGCTGATCATCACCGGAGTGACAGCGCCAACGAAGATTCTCGTCAATTCGGTCATCCAATTGACGGGCACGGGCATCGCTGCACTCACTGAGAAGAACAAGGTCAGCTTCGGGGAAGGGAGCGGAGATCCGCGCCCGGGCGAAATCAAGACCGCATCATCCACTCAACTCGGGGCCGTCGTCCCATTTGGAGCGCAGAGCGGTTCAATTGCAGTCAACTCTGACGGAAAACGGTGGACGAGCGAATTGCCGGTGACCATTCGCACGTCCTTCAGCGCTGTCCTCAAAGATACCGAGGGCCAGCTACTTCCCCCGATCGTCGGCGCGCGCGTGTGCTTCCCTGACTGTACAACTCAAGGCGCGTTGACGACCACGTTGCAGCCAGGTGGCTGGTTTGTCCTCCCGGATACCCCGCCGGGCGCCCGGAGAGTCTTTGTCGTAGAGCCGGTCGGGCAGAGTGCTCAACTCCCGTTTAACAGAACACTCATCTCATCACAAATCCTTGCGGATCGTGACAATCACCTTCCGCAGGACATTTTTGTTCAGGCGATATACGGCCCGAGCGGTACGGTTGGCACCGGCGGAAGTTTCAGCAGCACCAGCATGGCCTCAGTGTCGGTTGCTGCGCCAGCGCTCGATCTTCTGATTGAGGGGTTCCGCCTTTCGGTACCCGCTGGTGCGGCGGCAACCTTCCCGGACGGAGCCAAGACGGGGGTCCTGACGTTGACTCCGGTCAAGAATAGCCTGACGCCTGTTCCTCTTCCTGCCAGTGTCTTTAGTACAGCCATCGTGCAGGTTTCGCCATTTGGAGTGAAGCTTACTCCCGGCGGCAAACTCACCTTCCCAAACCGGGATAATCTGCCCGTCACGCCGCAGCCGACTCTTTATAAGTACGACCTCAGTTCCGCGGCATTTGTCGATACCGGGTTCAAGGGAACCATCAGTAGTGATGGCAAGTCCATCGAAACACCGGCTGGATCGATCATCGAAGCGAGCATCTATTTTGTTGGGTTACCGCAGCAGACAACCACGATCGTCGGCCGTGTTGTGGACAGCGACGGAGTGACTCCTGTTCGCGGAGCAGTTGTCCTCGCGGAGGGTCGACAGGTGACCACGGATGGCAATGGCGGCTTCAGCGTAAAGGATGTAAGCATCGATGATCTGCTGAGCGGCCCCGCAGCATCGTCAGAGCCAGGTTCGAACTCCCCGAGGCTTTCGGTTCCGCAATCGGGAATCTCCGTCAGCGCGAGCTATCTCAGACCAAGCGGTCGGACGGATACGGCGAGCGGTGAAACGACCTCGATCGTCGTCGGAGGCATCACCAACGTTCCGACACTCAAACTCACTGCTGCAAACAGCAATCAACCGCCGACCATCCTTGTCTCCGGGTATGCCTCGCTCTATGCAACCGAAACACGGAATGTCCCGGTCCTGGTCATCGATCCTGATCCCGGGCAAGCGATCACCGGCCTCAACGTCACTGGAGCCGCATTCGTTTCAACCATCAATAATGGAGGTGGAGCTTTCACGCTTCGACTGACGCCGGGGGCAAGCCATGTCGGTTCATACACGCTGTCACTCACAGCGGCCGATGCCGCCGGAGCAACCGCGAACGTCGAGATGAGTGTCGTCGTCCTGCCGCTTCCCACGGCCGATGCTCTTTCAATCGTCACCAGCGAAGACACCTCAAAAGCGTTCGTGCTCACAGGTAGTGATTCCGGCGGTGCCCCACTTTCGTTTAGTCTGATCACGCAGCCAACTCACGGGACCTTGAGCGGCACACCGCCAGGCCTGACCTATACGCCAACACCGAATTTCAATGGAAACGACGC
>JBDTUW010000767.1:0-2834 GCA_040007555.1 Acidobacteriota bacterium
ATGATGCTTATGCCTGGGATGCTTACCGCGGAGCAGATGGAGGCACTCAGGAAAGGCAGAGGCGAAGAGTTCGATCGTCTGTTTCTGACAGGCATGATTCAGCACCACGGCGGCGCTTTGACAATGGTGAAGGACTTGTTCGACACCGCGGGCGCAGGCCAGGACGCCGAATTGTTCAACTTCGCAACCGACGTAGACAGCGGGCAACGCGCCGAGATCCGGATAATGCAAAGTATGCTGGAGAAAAGATCTTGAGAGGATACCCGATGAATCGAGTAAATAGGATGGCTTTCCGCTTAATCGCAGGCTCCGTCTTTTTGTGGGCTTGTTTTGCCGGCCAGATGCGGGCGCAAACGCCTTCGTCTCCGGAACCATCGAAGCCGGCAGAATCTAAACCCGAACAAAAGACGGTAGAACAGGATCCTCTTGCGCCTGAGCAGGCGCCGCCGCTCCCAGCCGGAATGACCGGCTCAGATGCCAACGACCCGCGATCCAAACTGACACCGGGAGTGTTCGACGCGGGCGAAGTAGCAAAGGGCTTAAAGCACCTCCTGCTCTTGAAGAAGCCTGGCGCGTTTCAGCTCGGCTCCGCCGATCCTGACAATGCGAAAGTGCAGAAGCTGTTAGGTATGCTCGGCGTTTCCGACACTTCAAAGATGCCTAAGACGATGCAACTTGTGAGGGCTCAACTGGCGTTTGCGAACTCGGACCTTGCGTTCCGGGGAAGCCATTTGTTTGAGGGTAATTTTTACGGCGTCAATATCTATGACATCTCGAAGCCAGATAAGGCCCGGTTGTTAACGTCGATGATTTGTCCGGGTGGACAAGGGGATGTGTCGGTCTACAAGAACTTAATGTTCATGTCGGTTGAGATGCCAAATGGCCGGCTCGATTGCGGCTCCCAGGGATTCCCACCGGCTCCTCCGCCACTCCCGGGCGAAGAGAATAAGCAGACTATACCGGCGCCGCAAAAAGATCGCTTCCGCGGCGTGAGGATTTTCGATATCTCCGACATCAGGAAGCCAAGGCAGATAGCAGCCGTGCAGACTTGCCGCGGCTCTCACACGCATACGCTTGTAGTCGATCCGAAGGATAAGGCCAACGTCTATATCTACGTATCCGGCACATCGTTCGTGCGTCAAGATGCAGAGTTGGCGGGTTGTTCGGGCGAACCACCGGATAAAGACCCGAACACGTCGCTATTTCGCATTGATGTGATCAAAGTTCCGCTGGCAGCACCACAGAAGGCACGAGTAGTTTCGAGCCCTCGTGTGTTTATGGATCCTCGCACCGGCGTACTCAACGCGTTGAGTAGCGGTGGCACCCATGGCAAGGACGGCCTGGATAAGCCAACCGACAGCGACCAGTGCCACGATATTACAGTGTATTCCGCGATTGGGTTGGCGGCGGGTGCCTGCTCCGGAAACGGAATCGTATTGGACATAAAAGATCCAGTGCACCCCAAGCGTCTGGACGCAGTGAACGATCCGAACTACTCATATTGGCACTCGGCCTCGTTTTCGAACGATGGGACAAAGGTAGTCTTCACCGATGAGTGGGGCGGCGGAATGGGTGCGCGCTGCCGTCCCAACGATCCGAACAAATGGGGAGCCGACGCTCTGTTTCGTTTGAATGACAACAAGCTGAGTTTCGCGAGCTATTACAAGATGCCGGCAGCACAGGGCGACACCGAGAACTGTGTGGCACACAACGGTTCGCTCATTCCAGTTCCCGGCCGGGACATAGAAGTCCAAGCCTGGTACCAGGGTGGTATCTCCGTTATGGACTTTACCGACGTGGACCACCCAGTTGAAATTGCCTATTTCGATCGTGGGCCGATCGATCCAAAGGTGCTGGTGCTGGGTGGCGACTGGTCCGCCTACTGGTACAACGGTCACATCTATGCGTCGGAGATTGCGCGGGGGCTGGATATTTTTGAACTACGCCCAACTGAGTTTCTAACTCAGAATGAGATCAACGCCGCGAAAACTGTGCGAGTCGCTGAACTCAACGTGCAAAACCAGCAAAGGATCGTGTGGCCGGCTAAGCTGGTAGTAGCGAGGGCTTATCTGGATCAGTTGGAGCGATCGCAGGCTCTGCCAGCGGACCAAATCGCCGGCGTGCGCAAGGGGATTCAAAGAGCCGAGCGTTCACAGCTGAGTCGAACCCAGGTCGCAAAACTTCAGACCTTCGCGAGATCACTGAAAGAAAGCGCCCGAATGACCAACAGTACGGTCGACTCAAAGCGATTGCGGGCACTCGCGGAAATCCTACAGCGTCCCGTGAAGTGAGTTCTTCTTGGGCGCACCGTAGAGGTAGTGATCGTGTTGTTGCGAGCCGTCCGACGGCACATCGTGCCAAGCTTCGTCTGGTACGCGGGTGCTGATCTCTTCGACCTCTTCCCAAATACCCCGGGTGCTCTTGGCGGAGACGGTGCTCTTCGCAAGCTGCTCCACAAAGTCCAACACTTCGCGTTGCTGCTCGGGTGGTAGCACTCGAACCTTCTCACTGACGATTTCTGCGATCTTCGAAGACATAAGCAAGCCTCCCTCGCAAAGCCCACCATACATTTGTCGGCGGTCGGTTGTCAGCGGTTTTGAAAGGAAACATCCGCGAATGGATATTAGCATGTGGGCCACCAAAGACGAGCGTTCAGCCCGGCGTTTTTATCGGCTCGCGTTCCGTTTGCTCCGCGCTTCCGGTCGCTCGCCTTCTGTCTGCTCCGGTTCAAACCGGAGAATGTCGCCAGGCTGACACGAGAGCGCCTCGCAGATCGCAGCGAGCGTCGAGAAGCGAATCGCGCGCGCCTTGCCGGTCTTGAGGATCGAGAGGTT
>JBDTUW010000768.1:0-2834 GCA_040007555.1 Acidobacteriota bacterium
AGCACCCCCAGCCCTGGCGATCTCGGGTACGGAGCTGGCCGTCATCTCCGCAATGAGCTCGATGGAGTCTCTCAGGTAACGTGCACTTCCGTCAGACCACGCGAGAAAACTGCTGGCAGCAGTCTCCGCCAGAATGCGCGCTTCGTCGCCTGTGATCTCGCACTGCCCCTGACGGCGTCGGAATTCAGCGAGGGCCGTCAAAGCCGTTTCCGGAATGGATTCGTCGCTGGTCAAAGGTGCTCCCTCAAATCCGCAATAGTTAGCCTCAAAAGACCCGTCAATAAACCGCGGGCAGTCGTGCAAAAACCGAGGTTACGACGATAAGACTAACATCAAGTGGAAGGTGTCGAGAACCCCGCGGAGCCGCTCGGAAGGGCGTCTTGACAACCCTCAGACCGGTTGGTAGACTGCCGCAACTTCCGACACAGTTGATCGCCAAATCGACCGCCAGTTTACTTCTGCTGCCAAGTGGCTGTCTCGTGATAACCGGGGGTAAGACATTTATGGCAGCTTCGCTCATTCAAAAAGGAGGCTTTTCTTAATGCCCGTGTTTAACGGAGTTCCGACGCCGACCGACGGTCAGGCGATTCGCATGCAAAACGCCGCATTGCAGGTGCCTGATAATCCAGTAATCCCCTTTATAGAGGGGGACGGTATCGGTCCGGACATCTGGCGGGCATCGCAGCGAGTCTTCGATGCGGCAGTGGAGAAGGCGTTTGGCGGGAAGCGCAGGATTTTCTGGTACGAAATATTCGCTGGTGAGAAGGCCTATAAGCGCTTCAGTGAGTGGCTGCCAAAAGGCACACTGGACGCGATCCAACATTTTGCGGTAGCGATCAAAGGACCGTTGACAACTCCAGTCGGCGGTGGCATCCGGTCGCTTAATGTCACCCTTCGGCAGGTACTCGATCTGTATGCATGCGTCAGACCTGTCCGCTATTTCCCCGGAGTTCCGGCCCCGGTGAAGCACCCCGAACTTCTGGATGTGGTGATTTTTCGCGAGAATACGGAGGACGTGTACGCGGGGATAGAATTTCAGGAGGGCTCCGATCGCGCGAAAAAGCTCATCGATTTTCTCAGTGATCAGGGATACGAAATAAGTGCCGATTCGGGAATTGGCGTTAAACCCATGTCGGCAACGGCCACCAAGAACCTTATGCGCCGTGCGATCAAATACGCGATTCTGCGCAAGAAGAAGAGTGTCACCATTGTCCACAAGGGCAACATCATGAAGTATACGGAGGGGGCGTTCCGTGACTGGGGCTACGAGCTCGCGAAGGCTGAGTTTCGCGACCAGATCGTCACTGAAGCGGAACTCTGGGATGGGCACGGTGGGAAGGTTCCGGATGGGAAGATACTGATCAACGACCGAATTGCCGATGCGATGTTCCAGCAGGTCCTGCTTCGCCCCGATGAGTACTCGGTGCTGGCCACTCCGAATCTCAATGGTGATTATCTCTCGGACGCATGCGCGGCGCAGGTCGGCGGTTTGGGAATGGCGCCTGGTGCCAACATTGGCGACAATGCAGCGGTCTTTGAGGCGACGCACGGAACAGCACCGAAGTACGCCGGTCTGGATGTCATCAACCCGTCATCGGTCATCCTCTCAGGTGTTCTCATGCTTGAGCACATGGGCTGGGATGAAGCGGGGGAAAAGATTGTTTCAGGGATTATCAAGACGATCGCGCAGAAACGGGTGACTTATGACCTCGAGCGTCAGATGGAAGGCGCGACGAAGCTTAAGACCAGCGAGTACGCAGATGCGATCATCGAGAATATGTAACCGCGCTGAAGTGCCTGCGCAGGAGGAATGATGGGTCGAAAGAAGATTACAGTCGTTGGAGCGGGAAACGTTGGGGCGACAACGGCGCACTGGTTGGTTTCGAAAGAGTTGGGCGATGTCGTGCTTGTGGACATCGTTGAGGGTATGCCTCAGGGCAAGGCGCTTGACCTGGCACAGGCCGCGCCGATTGAAGGGTATGACTGTCGGCTGACTGGAACCAATGGTTATCGCGAGACGGCAAACTCCGACATCGTAGTGATCACCTCGGGGATCGCGCGAAAGCCCGGGATGAGCCGCGACGACCTCCTCAACACGAATGCGGGGATCGTCGGCAGCGTGACTGAGGAAATTGCCCGCACTTCACCCAATGCGGTGTTGATAGTGGTTTCCAATCCGCTTGATGCAATGGCACAGGTAGCGTTCCGTCGGTCGCGCTTTCCGAAAAACCGCGTCATTGGGATGGCCGGAATTCTAGATTCCGCGCGGATGCGGACTTTCCTTGCGGAGGCGCTGAATGTCTCGGTTGAGAACGTGACCGCGTTCGTCCTTGGCGGGCATGGGGATACGATGGTTCCGCTGGCGAGGTACTCCACCTGTGCGGGCATACCCGTGACTGAATTGCTGCCAAAGGACGTTCTCGACAAGATTCTTGATCGAACGCGAAACGGTGGCGCTGAGATTGTCAGCCTGCTCAAGACGGGCTCCGCGTATTACGCACCCTCAGCCGCGGCCGTGGAAATGGTCGAGGCTATTCTCAAGGACAAGAAGAAAATACTGCCCTGTGCTGCGTATCTTGAAGGTGAATATGGGGTTAATGGCCTCTTTGTCGGCGTACCGGTGAAGCTCGGTGCTGCCGGCATAGAAGAGATCATCCAGATCAACCTGACAACGGAGGAACGAGCCGCGCTCCAGAAATCGGCCGCCGCCGTGCAGGAATTGGTCAACATTCTCAAATTGTAGTGGCCAGTGAGCAGTTGCCAGTTATAGCCAGTTGTCAGTTGTCTGAAGATCGCGCGCCCAGAGGCCGGCGCCCGCGCGCCCCGAACGGGGC
>JBDTUW010000769.1:0-2830 GCA_040007555.1 Acidobacteriota bacterium
GCCGTCAGTTCAGGCAAGGGCGGCGTCGGCAAATCGACCGTGGCGGTTAATCTCGCGGTCGCCCTCTCGCAGATGGGTGCCACAGTGGGCATCCTCGATACTGACATTTATGGACCGAACGTCCCGATTATGCTTGGCGGGAGTGACATGCCAATCACGCGCGGCGACAAGATTGTTCCGCCCGTCTATCACGGCGTCAAGACGATGTCGATCGGTCTTCTTAATCCTGGGGACAAAGCGGTGGTCTGGCGAGGACCGATGCTTCATTCTGCGGTTTCGCAATTCCTGAAGCAGGTCGAATGGGGAACAATCGACTATCTCGTGGTCGACATGCCCCCGGGTACGGGTGATGTCCAACTGAGCCTCGCGCAAATGGTCTCGCTGGCTGGCGCGGTTCTGGTGACCACGCCGCAGGAAGTCTCCTTGACCGATGTCAGAAAAGCCTACAATATGTTCGATCAATTGCACGTTCCCTGTCTGGGAATTGTCGAGAACATGAGCTATTTTATCTGTTCCAACTGTTCTGAGCGGCACGAGATTTTTGGGCATGGAGGTGGCGAGGCCCTTGCGGAACGTTATGGCGTTCCATTTCTCGGGGCAATCCCCCTCTCGATAAGTGTGCGCGAGGGAGGCGATCTGGGAATCCCAATTGTCGTTGGCGCGCCTGAAAGCCCTCAAGCGCGTGGCTTCCGGGAAGTAGCTCAGAACGTGGCCGCCCAGGTGAGCATTAATGCCATCAAGACCAACAAGGCTCTACCCGTATTGAATATGAAGCGGTGACCGGATGGTGCCGGAGAGCAAGGGGCCGCAGGGCAGCAACCAATCATTTTCTAAGGAGACTAAAAGTATGATGAATCTGACACTCACCGAAACAGCAGCAGTAGAAGTAAAGAAGTTCATGCAGACAGAAGGCGTCACGGATCAATCCGGGCTTCGCGTCAGGGTTGTGCCTGGCGGGTGCTCCGGATTCCAGTATGCGATGAACATCGAAGAAGCGCCGGGAGCCACCGACGAGGTCGTCGAGAGCAGCGGTCTTCGCCTCTTCGTGGACATGTTCAGCGCTCAGTATCTGGACAAGGTGCAAATCGACTATGTCACCAGTGTTATGGGTTCCGGATTCACTTTCAACAATCCGAATGCCAGCGGTGGCTGCGGCTGTGGTAGCTCATTTAACGCGTAATTGCGCGGCTGATCGAATTCAACATTCTATTGGAGGGCTTGAAATGCCAGGCTTGGCTGGGTCGCAGACCCACGAGAATTTGAAACACGCGTTTGCCGGGGAGTCACAGGCAAATCGTCGCTACCTTTACTTCGCACGCCAGGCCGACGTCGAAGGATTCCCTGATGTTGCGGGACTCTTTCGCGACACTGCCGAAGGCGAAACCGGACATGCGCACGGTCACCTCGACTATTTGAAGGAAGTGGGAGATCCAGCCACCGGCGAACCCTTTGGAAATACCGACAAAAATCTGAAGGCAGCCATCGCCGGCGAGACCTATGAGTACACTGAGATGTATCCCGGTTTCGCGCGAACCGCGAGAGAAGAGGGCTTTGAGGAGATCGCCGAATGGTTTGAGACTCTCGCCCGGGCCGAAAGGTCACACGCGGGCCGCTTCCAGAAGGGTCTCGATACACTGTGGTAGTGTGAACCTTCCCGGCAGACAGGGGCCCGGCAGACAGGGGCCCGGCAGGCAGGCGACCGGCAGGCAGGGGCGTTGACTTAAGTGCCCGCTTCCCTGCGGTCTCGATGGCATCGGGTACCGGTGATCGACAATGCTCGAACAGGGAGACCTTACCTCAGTACCGGTCGAATGGGACAAGCCCGAATACTGGGACTCGGCGGCGCTCGATAAGGAACTCCGGCGCCAGTATGATGTTTGTAATTCCTGCCGTCTCTGCTTCAATCTTTGTCCAGGCTTCCCCAAGCTGTTCGTTCATTTTGACGCGGAAGACGTCGATAATGACCCGGACAAGCTGACCCCTCACCAGGTCGGCGAATTTGTCGATCTCTGTTACAACTGCAAGCTCTGCTTCATCAAATGTCCATACACGCCTCCCCACAAGTTTCTGATTGATATACCGCGTCTGGTCATGCGCGCGCGCGCAGTCGAGGCACGGACCGACGGCGTCGAGTTGCGGGATCGAATGCTGGCGAATCCCGAGCGCGTGGGACAGCTCTCCCATCTGGCTGCACCTCTGGTAAACTGGGCGAATCGAAACAGATTCAATCGCCGGCTGCTCGAGCGGTTTGTTGGCGTTCACCGCGATAAGATCCTCCCACGATTCCACTCTCGGACGTTCGCGTCGTGGTTCAAAAAGAACGCTTCCGGTGCGAAGTTTGTCCTCGCCGATGCGCGCCCTCGCGTCGCCCTCTTTCATACTTGTGTGGTGAACTACAACGAGCCGCAGGTGGGTCGCGCGATGGTCGGTGTTCTCAGAAGAAACAAAGCAGAAATCGTCGATCCCGAAGGGCAACAATGCTGTGGCATGCCCCAGCTCGACAGCGGCCGTCTGGAGCTTGCGCTTGAGCATTTTCGGCAGAACGTTCGCACGCTCCTTCCGTTTGTCAAACAGGGGTTTGATATCGTCGTCCCGGAACCCACCTGCGGCATGATGCTGAAAAAGGAATACGCAGATTACCTCCAGGGTGAAGAGCGGGAGCAGGCAAAGGAAGTTGCCAAAAGAGTCTTCGATATCTCCGAATATCTTATCAAACTCAATGCGGCCGGAGGGCTCGACCAAAACTTCTCGGTGGATGTGGGGAAGGTCGCGTATCATCAACCCTGCCACTTGAAGTACCAGGCGATCGGACAAAAATCCATCGAGCTTC
>JBDTUW010000770.1:0-2826 GCA_040007555.1 Acidobacteriota bacterium
GGGAGTGAGCGCGTGGCTCGTGCCGCTGCCGGGGCGACGTTTGGAGAGCTGATCGAGACACCTTTGGCGGGGAAAAGAAAAGCGGAGCAGGCTGCGAGCCTGCTCCGCTTGTTTTCACTCTGACACCGCAAGTCAGGTGGGAATAGTTGGTCTAGAACGTTATGCGTCCACCGAGTTGCAGCGCACGCGGGCCGCCCGAACCAAAGACCTGGCTCGTTCGCTGCGTGGGCTGACCAAAGTTGGCCGTGTTATTGAGGTTGAAGCTGTAACCGCTGAGGTTGGCAATGTTGAACACGTTGAACATCTCGGCGAAGACCGAGATCTTGAGGTGCTCCTTGAAGGAGAACGACTTGGTCACGCGGACATCCTGTGACATGAAGTTGTCGCCAAACTCAAACTTGCTTGGAAGAACTATCTGAGGAATTGCGGTGCCTCGCGCATCCACCTTCCCAAGATAGGTCTGGTTCCAGTTGGCCACCGCATTGATCAGGTCGTGCTTGCCGCAGCCGCGATTGAAGCAATTGAACTTCAGACCCGGAAGGACCTCGGTGGTCGTTCCATCGCCATCCAGGTCAACGTTCGAGACTGTCGGCATGAGCGCACCACGACTTGAGTAAGCTGACATGAATCCAACCTGAAAGCCCCACTTGAGATCAACCAGACCGGAAATGTTGAGAATGTGACGGCCGCCCTGCGGGCCCCACGTTGAGTTGAGCTGATCGAGGTCGAGAATACCGTTGTATCCCTTTCGATCGGTCAACGCGTACGAGGCGGTCAACAGATAGCGTTTCGAGAACCGCTTGTCGAACTTAACGAGAAGGCCGTTGTAAACATCGCGGCCAGCAGGTGTCCAGAAGGTAATCGCACCCACCGAGCAATTGGCAGTCACATCGTTGGCCTGGGCGGTCGTCGTGCAACGCGGAATCACAGGGGTTTGAACACCGTTAATGCGACGGTTGAAGCGATTGTAGTCAAGCGCACCCAGCAGCGTGTTGACGAATACGCGGCGCACGAGGTCGACATTAAGGGTCATGTCGTGTCCTAAATCGTGCTGGAACCCGATATTCATGTGGTAGCTGCGTTGGACTGGATAATCGAGCGGATACAGGTTCGCGCCTGATTTGACCTTTTGAATACCTCGCACCGAAAGGTCGCTCAGGTTGGGAGCAAGATTCGCACGGATGCCAGCAATCTGCGCCGCGTAGATCTGCATGAACTGAGCGACGGTCAGGTTGGTAATGGTATTGGCAGGAAGTGGCGCGCCTACTGCTACCGGTGTGCCGCCTGCACCCAGGTTGAGAATACCGGGGAAGATGTTGGTGAAGCTGGTGTGCGGAACCTGGACGCGCCCGTTGCCAACCGGGCCAATGGAGCCGCGCTCTTCAAGACGCCGCCAGAGTAGTTCTGTATCCCAGTAGATACCCGCAGCACCACGGACGACAGTCTTCTTCTTCTCACCCACATCCCATGCCATTCCAACCGATGGGGAGAAATTGTTGTAGTTGTTGTTCGTCGCACTGAGGTCATTGCCATAAACCGGTCGCAGGTAAGCTGGCTTATCGAGGTCGCGATTGACGAGGGTGCTCTCGAAGTTCCAGGCGAGTCCATAGTTCAGCGTCAGGCTCGGTTTGACCTTCCAGGTGTCCTGGCCGAAGAACCGCATTCGCTTGTTGATTTTTGCTTTGTCTACATTGTAGGGCGGTGGCTGAGAGGGATCACCCACGCCAACGACCCCGCCAGCAAATGGCAGGTTGAGCAGATCCTGACCGGTTCTGATGACAGTTGGGAGATTCGGGAAGAGCGCGGCAAACGTCGCTGGCGGTAGAAGTGGCCGAATCTGTTGATTGATCGCTTCCGGAGAAAAACCAACCACACACGCTGGATCGCAATATCCCCAGAATCCAGTACCGGGTGCGTACTCGAGCTCCGTTCCAACACGGAAGCGATGCGTGCCTTTCTGCCAGGTCAGGTTGTCGGTGAAGGTGAAGCGACGCAGGTCGCGGCCCTGTGTGGCGTTCGACGTGTTGCCGACAGTGACGTTCGTGCCGTTGATCTGCAGCTGTGGGAAGTTGAGACCGATACATCCGGCGCAGACTTCCTCGTTCGGGAAGAGGTTGCGGTTTTGCCAGTATGTGAAATTGAAACGGAAGTCATTAACCAGCGTGGGACTCAACGCGGAGGTGAGGCCGAGCACACCTTGATCGGAAAAGTTCTTGTTGCGAAGCCAGTTTGACGGAAGCACCGGTCCGCCATTGGGACCGAATCCCTTATTCTGGTCGTGGGAATAACGCAGGAATGCGTTGTGCTTGTCGCTCACCTTCCAGTCGATGCGCGTACTAAAGAGATGGCCCGCATACGGACTGCCGAAGTTACCCGTCAGTCCTGCTGCCGAAGCAAGATTCGGCTGCACGGTCACGACCGATGACTGATTGGTGTATTCGTAGTTGCTAAAGAAGAAGAGCCGATTCTTGATGATCGGACCGCCGACCCAGACTCCGGGGTTACGACGAGCAAAGAACGGGTCAAGGCTCAGCGGATTGCGCGCCAGACCGGGATACGCTGCCATATTGTGATCGCGGAAGAAGAAGTATCCCGATCCGTGGAATTCATTGCCGCCCGTGCGGGTGACAATATTGACCGATCCCACACTCGTGATTCCGGTCGAAAGGTCAAAGTTGTTGGCGGAGAGCTGAAACTCCTGAACGACTTCCTGTGAGAAGTTCATTCCCGTGTTGCCTTCAATGGAATTTCTTACATTGCCGCCATCAACCGTAATCGCGGTCTTGTCTGACGCGCCACCGAGGATCGAAACGGAAAAGAGCGAAT
>JBDTUW010000771.1:0-2820 GCA_040007555.1 Acidobacteriota bacterium
GTTCAACAAGATGGCTCAGACCGGTCGCGATGTCGCGGCGACCGGTCAACCGCGTGCCGCCTTCAGTCAAGCCAAGATACTTCCCTCGCCGCTGAACTCCGGAATCAGGATCGATCGTAAAATCACGGAGGTGCATTTCATAGATGATTGCTTCAGAAATTGGGAAGGTGGGCCGCTCTGCAATCGGAGTCTTGTCGGCAACGATGATCGCGCGACCATCGTGAGACGTCACGGCGCGCGCGTACGGGTCGATCAATTCACGCGCCGGGTCGAACCGTGGGTCAGGACCCTGAGCAGTCAGGGTGTAGAAATATCCCGCCCAGTCGCCTGCGATTTTGGTATCCCACGTACCATCGCTATCTCCGGACATCGAGAAAAGTCTTGGCCGACCTCCAGCCGGCCCTTCGTAAAGATGCAATGTCAGGCTACTCGCGGTGGGAGCCCAGACTCTGAACACCGTCTCCTCGGGGGTATAGAGGGCACCGAGAGGCTGATCGGAAATAATCTGGTCGGCGGGATGGGATTGCTGCGAACCACCAAGGGTATGGGCAGAGAGTTCGGCAGTCGTCATCGGTTACTCTTCTTAGCCTCCATCTTCGCTCCGGCTCCTGATTCGATGGCCGGTTTTGATTCGAAACGCCGCGGATTGCGACCGTATGTTTCAGTCAGCTCAGCAAGCCGACGGCGTCGGGCGGCGGTCAGTTCCTTTGCCGTGTAGCGCCATGCCCAGTTGCCGGACTCACGAGCCGGGACATTCATGCGGGCTTCGCTGCCCAGTCCGAGAACATCCTGCAGAGGCACTATTGCCGTCCTCGCCACCGAGCCCAATGCCAGTCGAGTTAGATCCCAGTTGATCTCGGTGCCATCAGTGCCAAGATAATTCAACACGAACCTGCGCTCCTCATCAACCTCCCGTGCGCTTCGCGTGCTGTCACCGGCGCCGACGCTGTTAAACCAGCCGACAGTCGTGTCGTTGTCGTGAGTGCCCGTGTAGACGACACAATCCTGGGGAAAGTTGTAAGGCCTGAAGTTCTCAGCTTCGGGGTCTCTTCCAAAGGCGAACTGAAGTATCCGCATTCCCGGGAATCCAAGATGATCCCGCAGCTGGTGGACGCCTTCCGTGATGAATCCCAGGTCCTCCGCGATGATCGGCAGGTCGCCCAGAGAGTTTCTGATAGCTTCAAAGAGATGGGCCCCTGGACCCTTTTCCCATTTGCCCCGAACAGCAGTGGTCTCGCCTGCGGGAACGGCCCAGTATGCCTCGAAGCCGCGAAAATGATCGAGCCGGATGATATCTACAAGCTGAAGCGCCGCTTTGATTCGCTCAATCCACCAGGCATACCCGTCATTAGCCATGACATCCCAGCGGTAGATCGGGTTACCCCAAAGCTGGCCTGTTTCACTGAAGTAGTCCGGCGGGACGCCCGCCACCTTCGTCGGCCGACCGTGCTCATCAAGATGAAATAGCTCCGGATGAGACCAGACGTCGGCGCTATCGAACGCGACAAAGATCGGCACGTCCCCAATGATCTGGATACCTCTTTCATTGGCATACCGAGCGAGGCGGACCCACTGTCGGAAGAAGATAAACTGAAAGAACTGATGCGCCTCTATCTCGCGAGCATGATTCTCGCCCCAGAAGTGGAGGGCAACGGCCTCGCGCGCGCGCAGGTGAACATCCCAGTCAATCCACGATTTACCGCTATGATGGTCTTTGATAGAGCGAAAGAATGCATAGGGCTCAAGCCACGAGCGGGATCCACGAATGAATTGCTCCAGTTCCTCTTTCTCGCCGGGAGACGCACCGACCCTAAAGTTATCGAATGCTTTCCACAGCATGCGGTTCTTGAATTCAATGACCGGCCCATACTCGACTCGCCTCGCTGAAAATCGGGGACTGCGCTCAAGATCGCGTGGGGTCAACCAACCGTCATTGGCAAGCGCCTCGAGACTGATGAGCACTGGATTCCCGGCAAAGGCAGAAAAGCTCTGGTAGGGTGAGTCACCATAACCAGTTGGACCAAGGGGTAGGACCTGCCAGAGACTCTGGCCGGTTTCGGACAGCGAATCTATAAAACGATAGGCTTCAGACCCAAAATCGCCTATTCCTGTCCCTCCTGGCAAAGAGGTTGGATGGAGGAGAATCCCGCTTCTTCGTGCCTTCAGACCATTGG
Organism: Acidobacteriota bacterium; assembly: GCA_040007555.1. GTDB lineage: Bacteria > Acidobacteriota > Blastocatellia > RBC074 > RBC074 > JANNRD01. The sequence continues at coordinate 2,175 of JBDTUW010000771.1, forward strand.
GTAGATTCATAAGGTGCTCATCCGCATCTTGTCGATGGCGGATTCTAGCATGGCAGTGGTCACTCCTCAGTGGTCAGTGAAGATGATTAGTGCGCGGGTGTCAAATGTTCAAGCGCGAGTGGAGCTTGAGGGAGGCAGGTTCGCGGGTGCGGTGGTGGACGAGGCGTCAGGACGCGAGGGATTGGTGATCAGTGATCGTACCTTTGGGGTCACCCATGGTTTCCGAAACACTGATCACCGACCATTAACTGCTTACTCGATTGGGCGCCGGAATTTTTTCCGGTTGCGCTTCCGTGCGAGTGCAGATTTGAGACGGCGTTTTTCGCCGGGTGGGATGAAGAAAGCGTGCCGCTTCACTTCTCGGATGATATCTTCCTGTTGCACTTTGCGTTTAAACCGCCGCAGAGCGCTCTCAAGAGACTCTCCATCACCTAATCGGACTTCAGCCAAACTATCTCACCTCCCCACCGGCTAGAATATCGGAACACGCTCCGCAAAAAAGCAGCGCGCGAACCATGGAGTAGACACCAGTACCTGACTGGGTGTCAAGTTGGTCGCCAGTTCAGTCCAGTTCAGGCCAGTTGTCAGGAAGGCGCGATCTGTTCGTAGTACCGCCTTCAGGCGGAATGTCTCGATACCCGAGAAT
>JBDTUW010000772.1:0-2818 GCA_040007555.1 Acidobacteriota bacterium
GACAACTGACGACTGGCATCTGACACATCGGACCACTGATCACTGGCCACTGACAGCCACTGACAACTTGTTAGTCTCAGGCGCTGGCGGCTATAATGCCCCCAGTGTTGACGCAACCACAGGGGCAACCCACGAGCCATCAAGAGCGCGTTTCTCCCTTCGCCTGATTATGTCAATCAATCTCAATGGAATCATTGCTGCCCTCCCGACGCCTTTCTCTGAGACCGGTGAAGTGGCGCCCGATAAGCTGACATCCAATCTCGCAAGCTGGAACCAGACAGGTTTGCTTGGCTATCTGATCCTGGGATCGACCGGCGAGTTCCCTCACCTGACAACAGAGGAGCGACTGACGGTTATCGAGACGGTTCGCGACTCGACGCCTCAGGAAAAGCTTCTGCTGGTCGGCACCGGTGAGCTGTCGACTCGAGCAACCATTGAGATGACCCGCCAGGCAGCCAGTCGCGGAGCCGATGCAGCCGTCGTGGTCACTCCGTTCTATTACAAGCGCCTGCTCGATGAGGAACAGCTGGAAGCCCACTACCTCCGCGTCGCGGATAACGCCACGATTCCGATCCTCATCTACCTCATACCCCAATTTTCCGGCGTCTACCTTCGGCCGGAGACAATCGCGCGCTTGTCGGAGCATCCGAATATCATCGGTCTGAAAGATAGCTCCGGAGATTTGTCTTCCCTCGAGGACCTGTTCGGCCTGGTCAATACCGATGAGTTCAGCATACTCATGGGAGCGCCGCAGCTACTCAAACAATCCCTCGCGGCTGGGGCCGCCGGTGGCGTGCTCGCCGTCGGCTGCGTGGCACCCCGTACCTGTGTCACCCTCGAGCAGATGTGCCGCAGTGATGCGGATGGTCGGACAGAGGCACTCCAGGATCGTTTGTCGCGCCTTTCGCGGAGAACGACAGCAAATGGAATCGGCTACGTTAAGGCGGCTCTCGATCTTGTCGGACTCTACGGATATCTGCCTCGGTCTCCGCTTCCGGCCCCAACGTCCGAGCAGCGCGAGGACATCGCGGCCGCCATTGCAGAAAGCGGGTTCTTTGAACAAAGCGGTGACGAGGGAACGTGGACCGAACTGATCGAGCTGGGGGATTTGGAATACGCGGACTGAATGCGGAAAGACGCGGTTAATAATAAACACAATGAGTGAGAACGCGATCAGCTTTCGTGAGATTCCGAGAACGACCCGGCTCTTTCAGGACTTCCTTTACGACTTCGAGAATGTTTCACAGTTCTACGAATCCGCTGGACATAATGGTGCATCCCTCGTCGAGCGCGCCGCAGCCGTCGCGCGGCAGCCTTATCCCCGGGACGAAGTAGTTGACATTCTGACCGATCAGAATCGCGCTGCGGGCGCAGGTGAAGCGACACTCAGCAGTCTTGAGCGCCTGCGACAATCAGACTCCGTAGTTGTCATTACTGGACAGCAGGCTGGCCTCTTCACCGGGCCACTCTTTACGATCTACAAGGCCTTGACGGTTGTCAAACTCGCGGAGAAGTTGCGCGCGGAAGGCGTCAATGCGGTCCCAATGTTCTGGATCGCCAGCGAGGACCACGATCTGGAGGAGGTCAATCATTGTCGGATCGTCAATCGCGATGGTCAGCTGATCACAACCTCCTATACCGCCTGTCCTCCTCGAGAAGGAAAGCCCGTCGGTCACATCCGACTCTGCGAGGAGATCAACGAATCCATCAATGAATTAATCAAGGCCCTGCCGGAATCTGAGTTTGTGGCGCGATTAGGGCAGGACCTCCGCGAGTCTTACAAGACTGGAGCGGGTTTCGCTGAAGCTTTCGGCCAACTCATGATGCGGTTCCTCGGTAAGTTTGGTGTGGTCATGATCGACCCCCTTGACGATCGCTTGAAGAAGGTGGCTGGTGCGATCTACACGCAAGCCATGGCGAGAACTCCGGAGTTCGCCGCCACTCTTGTGGCCGAGAGCCAGAAACTTGAAGCGGCGGGGTATCACGCGCAGGTCTTTACCAGTCCTGATTCGGTTCCTTTGTTCATGCTCGATGACGGGCGAAGAACTGCACTTCAGCGCGGAGCCGATGGCTTCTTCTATCTGAAGGGCGGAGACAAGAAGATGCCGGCGGCGGAGCTCCTGGAATCCGTCGAACGGTGCCCAAGCTGCTTTAGCCCCAATGTCACGCTTAGACCGATTGTTCAGGATTTTCTCTTACCGACTATCGCCTATGTAGGTGGCGCGGCCGAGGTCGCGTATTTCGCGCAGCTGCGGCCCGCTTACAGTCTGCTTGGTAGAATCGAGCCTGTCATCATCCCGCGCGCGAGCCTGACGTTGATCGAGAAGCGACAGGCAAAAACGCTGCAGAAGCTCGGTCTCAAGTTTTCCGATCTATTCATGGGCCAACAGGAAGTCACGTCGAAGGTGGTGGAACGCGGACTCGACGCAAGCACTGCGACGGTGCTTGACGAAACAGAGAAGGTCTTTCAGGATCAGATCGAGAAGCTGCGCGGCCTGTTGACGGCTGTTGATCCAACGCTGGCCGAGGCACTGAAAGGCGGACGGGAGAAGATTCTCTACCAGCTCACTCATCTGCGGAGCCGGTTTATCCACAATCGAAGCCAGCGGGACGCAACGACCCTTCAGCAAATCGAGCGGCTCTTTGCGATTCTCTACCCGAACAAGGGCCTACAGGAGCGCGAAATAAACGTCAGCTATTTCCTGGCGCGCTACGGTTATGAGCTGATCGATCGCCTGTACGACGAGATCGACCCGGACACCAGCGATCACAAGCTCGTGTATTTGTGATTTTGGATTTTAGATTTTAGATTTTGGAT
>JBDTUW010000773.1:0-2815 GCA_040007555.1 Acidobacteriota bacterium
CTTGGAGTGCGCGCGGCTTGCCGCCGCTTTTCTTCGCTGCACCTTGGTGCAGCGTGCGCTGCGGAGCGGCGCAAGCGCCCCAAACGGGCGACGTTCGATTGTGCGGTAAATAACAACCACATCAGGTCAGCTCCAGAACAAATGGAGGTGGCGAATTGCCTCAGTCGTTATCGTCAATCACGATTCATCTCGGATTCAGCACCAACAACCGGCAGCCATTTCACGGAAGAGATCGAAGGCGATTTATTCGCCTATCTTGGTGCTGCCTCGTTGCGGAACATCGCCCCGTTGGGGCTCGGATTGTGTGGCAGCGTTAACCCAGGGCGTTGCCCTGGGTTATATGATAGCTGCCCCATTCGGGGCGAGTCGCTTGCACCAAGGTGCAGCGATCCGCCTAAGGCGGTACTACGCGCAATCCCTGGCCCCTGGCCCCTGATCCCTGACCCCTGACTGTCTACATAACGAATAGCTGCAAGGGAGTATCGGCCTCTCGTTCCTTACAGCGTAGGTTCAGGGTATGAAAGCAACAGCCCATCTATCAACAGGCCAGGAAGGATCAACTGCTGATGCGAAGAATCTGTTTTGTGCTTGCCTTCTGCGCATGTTCTGCTCATTCGGTTTTTGCCCAAAGTGATTACGCCAAGCACGAGCTGGGAGCAACTGTATCAATTGCCGGAGCAGACACCAAAGGCGCTTTCAACAATGACAAGTCACGCGATGGGCTCAACGGGTTTAGCATTCAAAGCGCATACAACATCTCCCGCTATTGGGGACTGAAGGGAGAATTCTCATATTTCCAAAAACAATTCGTGTCCGGTAGTGCTGACGCTACATCCAGGCTGACGCAGATAATGGGTGGCATTAAGTTACAGGACAATGCAAACACTACTCGCTTCAGGCCATTTGCACAGGCACTTATTGGACTAGCTCATACATCAACTCTCCCACGTGTTTTGGAAGAGACCTCAACGAGCAGGACCGTCGCTATAATAAGCGGTACTGGGCCTGCCTTCGTACTTGGCGGAGGATTGGACATTCGGCTAACGAAGAAACTGGACCTCCGCGCCTTGCAGATTGACTACAACCCTGTACGGGCAAAAGGTGAGACCTTCCAAAATGTGCGGATTGGAATAGGTCTGAACTTCCGGTTCTAAGCTACTCTCTTTATGTCAGACCGGGCCTCCGACCACCACAGCGCTTTAGAGAGTGGAAAGAAACTCGCCTAGAACTCGATTGAACTCTGACGGGTTCTCGATGTTAGACAGATGCCCCACCCCAGGGATGATGACAAGCCTCGCACCCGGAATCGCCGTTGCCATGGCCTCTGAATCTTTCGGAGGAGTTAGCGTGTCATCTTCTCCAACGATCACCAAAGTCTTGCACTTGATGCCCGGAAGCAGTGGGGTTGAATCCCGGCGCTCCGCCATCCCGAGCAGGGCTCGCGCGATCCCTTCTCCACTGTTCGCCTCGATCATTGCCCGGACTCGTGCCGCGACTGCGGGATTGTTGGCGAGAGTTCCTGCACCGAGGAGTTTTGGAATCATCTGGTCGGCGATGATGGGCGAACCCTGTTCGCGCGCCAGCGCAGCCATCTTCAGGCGATTCGCGCGGGCTTCTTCGGTGTCGCTGGTGGAGCGCGTATCGGCCAGAACCAGTGCGCTAACCCGGTGCGGATATTTCCGAAGAAAACTGAAGGCAGCATACCCCCCCATCGAAACACCACAGAGCGTGACTTTTTCTATTTGAAGGAAATCGAGGAGTGCAGAGAGATCCTCGGAGAAGACATCCATTGAGGAAGGCGTCTCGCCGAGGCCGCTCTCGCCAAAGCCCCGCCAGTCCAGGGTGATGACACGGAAGGATGGGGCGAATGCTGCTACCTGGTCATCCCAGAAACTCTGGTTAAGCGGAAACGCGTGCAGCAGGACAAGTGGCGCGCCCGAACCCGCATCGCGGTACGCAATGGAGACATTGTTTATTTCGACGTTCTTCATGGAATCAGCACCTCGTTGAGAACTCTACCCCTCGAGGTCCTCAATTCCAAACCGAGCATGCGCGAAACAGTCGGAGCGATATCGACCAATCGGGCGAACTCCAGACGCACGCCAGGTTTGATTCCACGTCCGGCCATGACGAGAGTTGCTCGCATCTCGGATCGTTGTGGCAAATAGCCCGAAGTGGCTCGGATATTAGCTCGCGCTGTGGTGCCACCGGTCGCCTTCGACGACATCACATAAAGCGGCGACGCGTCGAGAAACAGGATTGCGCGAGGGTCTGCACCGAGACGCGCCGCTTCACGTTTGACGATGACGCGCCAGATCGGACTCTCGGCTTTTTCGTGAATCTCACGAAAAGCCTTTTCCACCTCGGTAATCAGCTTTTCGTCCTGGGCGTTCTTGATGAAGACCGCTGCCGAGCCACCCGTCGTGTGGCAGATTGCCTTCCACGACACAACGTCGCCCTTGTTGTCAGTCGTCAGGAACTCCCTCTTCGCAAGAACTACATTCGGACGAAACTCCCGTTCAACCGGCGCGCGCGCAGAATCTGAAACGACCACAAAGGTGGTGTCGTTTCCAATCGCGATGCCGGAGAGCCTGCCGACTTCAGCGTCAATGCCCTCGAGCGCGGCGATGGCCTCCTTTGAATCGATGCCAGAGCGCTCCTGAGCCTCGCCAAAAGCCCGGAAGTTGACGAGCACCAAGTTGACCTGGCGCTTCTTGAGCAAATCGACGAGCGGGTCGATACCCTCCGCCGGATTGATCGTGAAATCAATCGCGCCCCGGGCTGTCAGTGGGAACTCAGACGAGGCGCTCTTGAG
>JBDTUW010000774.1:0-2815 GCA_040007555.1 Acidobacteriota bacterium
CTCCCGGATCCACTCGCGGTCCGCACCCACCACCACCGCCGCCACCGCCGCCACCCTGGCCCCCGACTCCTGACCACTGACCCCTGCTAGGGCATATCTTCGAGATAACCCGAGAGGCTCACGGATATAGTGCCGGTTCCCACCGAAGAATTCCGAGCGATCGAGAACGCGACTGAAGTACCTCCGTCCGCATAGAGGTGCGTCTCCTGACCGGCGCTGAACACATCGTCCGTGCCCGAGAAATGCGGTCCCGCAAAGTTCCTCGTCAGTTGGTGCGGTACCGCGGCCCCACCAATCGTGGTCGCCAGAGAAAGCTGATGCACGTTCTGCCCAGTCGGAACCACGATGAAGGCTGTCGCGTATTCGATGAAAAGGCGCTTGCCCGCGGGAACGGCGATAAAGGCGCTACCACTAACCGATCCCCCAACAAATGCCCCGTTGGCACTTGCCTGAAACGGTTGTCGCACAACCGAGACCGGCTTGACGGGCACGGGGTGCGTGTCCCCATTGCCGATTTGAACTGTTGGCGAGTTCGAGACGCTCACTTGTGTTGTGCCCGTAGCGATCGTCGGGACCGGTTCGCGAAGTGTATTGACGACCTTCACCTGGCTGATCGCCTGGGCAATGATCTGTCCGGTTCCGCTTCCGGCGAAGGCGACCGCGACCAGCGCGATCGCTCCTGACGCATAAAGACTATTCCTCCATCTGTTCATCTCCGGTCCTCCTGTAGTTTCGAGATTGTCAAAATGAGTGACGCTCGCGTCCATTTTTCGGGCTACAATGAGCCACTTTTGTCAGTACGACGGGCACTTTATCCGTACTGAGCACCAGAGGTCTTGATTCGGAGCTGAAATTGTTCTGAGATTTTCTTCAAAGATTCCTCAAGACTGCCATGCCGCAGATTCCGGTCTACATATACCAATTTGGCCCGTTCCGACTCGATTCCGCTGAGCACCAGTTGCTGCGCGATGAACAAGCTGTGTCGATCACGCCGAAAGCCTTCGAAACACTCTGCGCATTGATCGAGAACTCCGGGCACGTAGTCTCCAAAGACCAGCTCATGAGCCGCGTCTGGCCGGACACTTATGTCGAAGAAACCAATCTCGCGCAGAACATTTCCACGCTGAGAAGGGCTCTTGGTGAGCGAGAGGATGGCGGCCAGTACATCGAAACGGTGCCAAAACGCGGTTATCGCTTTGTCGCTCGAGTGACGAAACTGGCGCCCCAATCCCGCGCTCAGGACCCCACGCCCCGGTCATCCGAGGAGCAGCCGACGACCGGCCTCGCAGTCGGCTCACCATCGCTTCCGCCATCGGCGCAACAGCGAGAGAAGGGGCAGCCTACCTTTTCCGATGAGCCCCGCAACACCGGGACGCCGGGAGACAAGATCACGGCCGGCATGCGCCTTGGCCACTACGAGATGATTGCCAGTATTGGCGCGGGCGGAATGGGTGAGGTTTACCTTGCTCGCGATACTCGTCTCGACCGACGAGTCGCGCTCAAAATGCTCTCAGAGCGTTTTACGAAAGACGAGCGAAGCCTCGAGCGGTTTGTCCGCGAAGCGAGGGCCGTATCTGCCCTCAACCATCCGAATATTCTGACGGTTTATGAGATTCGCGAGATCGACGGAATTCACTTCATCGCGACCGAGTTCATTGAGGGTTCGACGTTGCGGAATCTGCTGAGGACCGGCCCGCTTGCGCCGATCAACGCGCTGGATATCGTCATTCAAGTGGCCGGAGCTCTCGCGGCAGCTCATGCGGCGGGCATCATCCATCGAGATATCAAGCCGGAGAACATCATGGTGCGGCCCGATGGCTACGCCAAGATTCTGGACTTTGGTGTCGCAAAGCTGATCAATCCGGTGCCTGCTTTAGCGGATGGTGACGCTTCCCAGGCTGGCCCTGAGACTGATGCCGGTCTCATCCTTGGTACGGTCGACTACATGTCACCCGAACAGGCGCGCGGTCTTTCAGTGGACGCGCGGAGCGACATTTTCTCGCTCGGCGCGGTGCTTTTTGAAATGGTCACGGGTCAGGCGCCGTTTGCTGGTGAGACCAAGAGTGACGTTCTGATAAATGTGATTCAAAGGATGCCGCCACCGGCGTCGAGCCTTGTTTCTGCCGTGAGCTCCGCCCTCAGCGATGTGATCGAGCAGGCACTGAGTAAGGATCGCAACGCCCGGTCGGAATCTGCCGAGAAACTTCAAGCGGAATTGAGGCGCATCCGGCAAGACATGGAGCAGTTGCTGAATCGCCCGGCTGAGGGTTCTGAACAGCCCGTTTCGCTTCATCATTCATACGGCGCCTCAAAACAAGTTCCTGAGGTCAGATATGCGCGAAGCGGCGAGGTCAACATTGCCTATCAGGTCGTTGGCGATGCGCCGCTCGACCTGGTCTTTGTCATGGGGTGGGTCTCGCATCTGGAATACTTCTGGGCGGAGCCGCTATTTGCGCGTTTTCTGACCCGGCTCGCTTCGTTTGCGCGCCTGATCGTCTTTGACAAGCGCGGCACGGGACTCTCCGACCGGGTGCCAGTCAGCGGCCTTCCCACCCTCGAGCAGCGGATGGACGATGTTCGTGCGGTCATGGATGCGGTTGGATCGGAGCACGCGGTGCTTTGCGGCGTTTCCGAGGGTGGGCCGATGTGTAGCCTCTTTGCCGCAACTTACCCCGAGAAGGTGACAGCTCTCGTCATGATCGGCACCTATGCCAAGCGCATCTGGGCGCCTGATTATCCGTGGGCGCCAACAACTGAAGAGCGCGACCATTTCTTCGAAGAGATCAGACGAGAGTGGGGAGGCCCGGTGGGTATC
>JBDTUW010000775.1:0-2805 GCA_040007555.1 Acidobacteriota bacterium
CGAGAACTGCGAGGAAACATGCTTTCTTTCCTCTCGTGAGCTGGCCAAACGCAACAACATTGACGCCGCCACAGTGGTGCGAACCGTCCAGGCGTTGGGTTACAAAGGTTTTGCCGATTTCACAAAAGACCTGAGACAGCACTTCGTGACGCGGATCACACCCTATACCGTGCTCAAGGCCGCGACCCAGGAGCAACGCAGCGTCGCTGACCATATTGCGCACAGCCTTGATAAAGCGTTGGATAACCTCAACGCGCTGAACTCCGATCTGGATCGGACTCGGGTCATCGAACTGGCCAAGCTCATCAACCGTTCCCGGCGTATTCTGATTGTCGGCACGGACCTGGCGGCTTCGTTAGCCTACCACCTCGCCTACGGTCTGGGAGCGCTTGGATTTGACGCTGAAGCTCCAGCCGGGAGCGAAGGAAATCTGCAACACAAAGTGAAGGGGTTGACCGCGAAAGATATGCTGATTGCCATCAGCTTCGGTCAATGTCTGAGAGTCACGGTCGAGGCCGCGCAGCGAGCCGGCAAGCAGGGCGTGGCCACCTTCGGGATCACCGACAGCGACACCACGCCCATCGCACGCTACTGCGATGCATATTTAGTCGCCGCCACCGCCAGCCCATCGTTCCTCAGCTCGTATGCGGCTCCCATGGCTTTGATCAATGCAATCCATGTGGGATGCGCTCATATCAATCCCAAACGTTCGCTCACCAAACTCAAGCCCACCGATAAAGAATATCTCTCCGGGCTACGTTGGTACCGAGAGCCTAAAGAAATCACCGGCAAGTAGCGGTCACGGGCCATTCGGCTCCGGTTATCATCCAGCCAGAGACCGTCGTTAGATGGCATCATGAAGGGTTTCTGCTTGCACAACACTACCATCTAGACACGGGCTGCCAGGTGTTAATACTTCTGATCATCGAGTGTTTATACGCTTTCGCGCTCGCGCCTCTTCGCTTACCTTAACCTCATATTGATCGTAACTGAACAAGAGGAGATTTATGACGCAAGCGAAACTGCAAATCGAAAATGGAGTGATTCAGAGGCTACAGCAACAGCTAGCAAATGCCTTTTTGCTCTATGCCAATTACAAGAAATATCACTGGCAGAGCTATGGCCCGCTTTTTCGTGATCTGCACCTGCTTTTTGACGAGCACGCAGAAGCCGTCTTAGGGACGATCGACGAGCTTGGCGAGCGGGTGCGAATTCTGGGCGGTAATCCCATCGCTGACCCAAGGCAGTTTATCGAGCAAGGGACAGTGGAAGTGGCGGCTACCGACCGGGATATGCGCGGAATGATCGAGGAGGCCCTGAGTAACCACGCCCGAGTGGTCCAAGGGACGCGCCAGGCTATCTATCGGGCCGATGAAGTTGGCGACCAGGTCACAGCGGAACTATTTACACATATATTGAGCATCCACGAAAAACAGGAATGGTTTTTGAGGCAAATCATTGAAACCGACGATGGATTGATCCGGCTGGCTTAGTAAGCGGGTCAGAAGAGAAAGTCTTGATGCTTTATCACACTGACGCAAGCAGGGGGCTCAGATCATTTCAAGCGATAAACCTCGAAGGGGGCGGATATGCTCTGATTATGAGGAATTCCGCGTTTTTAGTGGGTGGTGTCCAGCGGAAAACATGAGTTTATCGCTTTGGTGCCAATCCCGGGACATCGGGGTCAGCCGAGGATCGTCATAGTCTGCCATCATAGTCGTAGGTTGGATGTCGCCTTCGGTGAGCGATCGGAAATAACTGGCGAGCCTCTAGAATTCCGGAAACGCCAGTAAAGTAACGCTGAAAATACTGGCGACAAATGGATCGACCTTCAATGAAGTGGCGGTCAATCGCGTGCCGAGCCGGCCGTGGCCCGCAGGAAGTGAGATCAAGGTCTTATATGTCGTCCATTCATCTATTCCTGATATCCCGGATGCACTGTCGATGCTTTTTGCATTTGCGCCTGCAGGTGCTGGAGGATGAGCATAAACAGGGAAAGGCGGCAGTTGAGCGGGCCGCGTCTCGACTCCGCACGGGTGAAGGTAGTCGCTTGCTCGAAATCACAACCGAAGTTCTAGAGGGTTCGCCAAAGGAACCAATTGTTGATGAGGCAAAACGATGCGGCGCCGATTTGATCGTGGTTGGTTCGCACGGGCGGAGGCGCCGTGACGAATTCGAGCGTGACGGCGTAATCTTCGCGGATCGCGCCCAATCGCGGCTCTTCACTGTCCATCTGGGCAAGATCGAAGAACATTGTGAGAGCTTCGCTCCGGGCGAGGTCAAAATCATTAAGGCGCCGGGCAGAGATCTCATTCGGTCCGATATGCGCTTCCAGCGCAAGGCTGATCAATATGCCTACCGGCACTTGAAGCGCGTCGCCGAGTTGACGGTCGAACCGGCGGGTCGCCATGCCTTGGATCGCCTGCTGTTGGCCGGGCCGGTGGAGGCGACCAGCCAAGTCCACCATTTTCTCCCTAAGCAATGGCAGTCGCGTATCGTCGCCTCTCTGGAACTGCCGGTGAAAGCGGAGCAGCACGCGGTGCTCGCCGCGACAGTCTGGGCCGCCGAAGGAGCTGAGCGGAACGGCGAAATCTGGTTGGTGGAGAAGCTCCTCTGATTCGGCCGGGGCTGAGCAGCGGGCAGTCATTGGGCTCGACGCAACGCTCAGGGGCCTTGCGCTTTGGGCGCATCTGGCAGCTCGTCTACGCTGAGGGGTTCCCGCCGTCCGGGAGCCGGTGCGTCACTTGCGCGATGTTGTTTGAGGAAAAGCCGGAGTCCTGCGCATATTGTGGCGCGGACGTACGG
>JBDTUW010000776.1:0-2803 GCA_040007555.1 Acidobacteriota bacterium
AACAAACGCGTCGCGCGCAAGATTGTGCGCATGCTGCGGGGCCTCATCCAGATTGAGTACAGGCGCGAAGCAGGCGTCTGTTCCTTCGAGCAATTCGCTCCATTCGGCAATCGTCTTACTCTTAAAAATCCTCGCAAGATGCGTCTTCAACTCAGGCCATTCACTCTTCTCCATTTGTGCGCGCGACGAGATATCTGAGAGTCCCGCTTTCTCGATCAACAGAGCATAGAATTGAGGCTCGATTGCGCCGATCGATACCCACTTGCCGTCGGCGCATTCATACACGTCATAGAAATGCGCTCCCGTATCCAGCAGATTGGTGCCACGTTCATTTGTCCATCCACCCTCCGCGTGTAGGCCATAGATCATGGACATGAGAAGCGCGGAGCCTTCGGTCATCGCCGCATCCACCACCTGCCCCTGGCCGGATTTCCGCGCCTCGAGAATGCTGCAGACGATCCCGAAGGCAAGCAACATCCCTCCACCCCCAAAATCGCCAACCAGATTCAACGGCGGAACGGGGCCGCCAGCCGCGCGACCCATACAATGCAGCGCTCCACTGAGGGCGATGTAGTTGATGTCATGTCCGGCCGCATTACTCAACGGCCCCGTTTGTCCCCACCCTGTCATGCGGCCATATGTCAGTCGCTTGTTTCGGGCGCGGCAAACTTCCGGACCGAGCCCCAGCCTCTCCATGACGCCGGGCCGAAACCCCTCGATCAGCGCGTCGGCCTGTTCGATCAGTAGCAATGCCGCCCGGACACCTTTCTCGTCCTTGAGATCCAGGGGAAGCGAATGCCGACCTCGACTCAGAACATCAAACCGGGACGCGAGCCGTTTTTCGCGCTTCCGTTCGATGCGAATCACCTCGGCGCCCATGTCAGCGAGCATCATCCCGCAGAAAGGGCCCGGCCCGATGCTTGCGAACTCGACTACCTTGATTCCCTTCAACGGTCCCACGCAACCCCCTCCGGTCCTGATTCCCGGCACATTGTTAGTCAATCAAAATTGCCGACATCAGAATGTGCACAACATGATCTTTGAACGCCGCCAGGCTGGACTCTGAAAGAAACTGTCTTGTGAATTATTCCGCCTCTGACAAATCAGCGATAGAGCCGCCGCCCTGTTCGCGATTGATCCAGACAGTCTTGATATTGACAAACTCGCGAATCCCAAATGTGCCCAGTTCCCTGCCATGACCCGAACGCTTCACACCGCCGAAAGGTAACCGCGCGTCCGAGGCAACCATTCCATTGATAAATACCAGGCCGGCCTCGATCTCGTCGATCAACTGCTGTTCCTCATTCCGATCCTTCGTCCATGCGCTGGCGCCAAGGCCAAAGCTCGTGTCATTCGCGAGTGCGATTGCCTCGTCCACATTGTGAACACGAAAGAGCGCCGCGCAGGGGCCAAAAAGCTCTTCATGATAGGCTGGCGAGTGCTTCGGAACGTCCGTCAGTACGGTTGGCGCGTAGAAGTTCCCCGCCCCTGGCAACCTCTTTCCGCCGGTCAACAGCCGGGCGCCGGCCCTGACCGACTCGTTGACCTGACGGTCGAGCGTTTCCAATATGTCTGCGGTTGCAAGGGGCCCGACATCGGTCGACTCGTCCATGGGATCGCCTACCTTCAGTGCCGCCATTCCTTCGACAAATCGGCTCTCGAACTCATCAGCAACCTGGTCGATGACGATGAATCGCTTCGCCGCGATGCAGGATTGGCCGTTGTTGATGACGCGTGCTCGAACAGCTGTCTGCACCGCATTGCGGAGATTCGCGCTTGAAAGAACGATGAAGGGATCGCTGCCTCCCAACTCGAGAACTACTTTCTTGATCTGCTTCCCGGCCTGTGCCCCAACCTGGCTACCTGCGGTCTCGCTGCCAGTCAGAGTTACCGCCCTGATCCGCGGATCGTCAATCACCCTTTGCACCAGATCGGATCCGATCAGTAAAGTCAGAAATGCCCCATTGGGAAAGCCTGCGCGTCTGAATATGTCCTCGATTGCCAGGGCGCATTGCGGAACATTCGAAGCGTGTTTGAGCAGGCATGTGTTTCCAGCCATAAGCGATGGCGCCGCAAAGCGGAATACCTGCCAAAAGGGAAAGTTCCAGGGCATGATCGCAAGAATCGGACCGAGAGGCTGGTAACTGACATAGCTTTCAGTGGCATTCGTCGTGACTGGTTCTGCGGCCAAAAGGGACTCGGCGTTGAGCGCGTAGTAGCGGCACGCGGATGCACATTTGGCCGCCTCCTCAATGGCGGCACGAATGGGTTTCCCCATCTCAAGTGTCATCAGGCGGCCAAGTTGAGCCTTCTCATTCTCGAGTAGCTCGGCTGCGCGCGTCATCATCTCCGCCCGCGAAGCTATGGTGGTTCGCCGATACTTTCGAAAGACCGCGGCTGATAGCTCCAGTTTGTGCGCGAGCGACTCTTCCGATAGCGACTCGAATTCTCGGAGTGTTTCGCCAGTTGCTGGATTGGTGGTGGTGATTGGCATAGTTGTCTTTTCGGAGTGGGCGGAGCAGACCAACGGGTTGGGCCTAACGTCTCAGCAGCTCGTCCAGTCGCTTTCTGTCGAGCAGTTGACCGCGGACGACCACCGCGTCGATCTTCCGCGTGTTGGCGACGTCAATCAGAGGGTTGGCCGAGAGCAGAACAAGATCTGCAAGTTTGCCCTTTTCGACCGTGCCTAAAGAGTCACCGAGACCAAGAAAACGTGCTGGATTTCGCGTCGCACTCTGCAAAGCCTCAAGCGGGCTCAACCCCGCCTGAACCAGCAGGACGAGTTCATCGTGAAGTGTCGAAC
>JBDTUW010000777.1:0-2800 GCA_040007555.1 Acidobacteriota bacterium
CCGGAAGACCTCAACCAGCCTGATATCGTTCAGGCGGCTGAGCGACTGGCGGCGGGAATTGCCTTTGGAGGCATGGCCGCGCTCGTTCTGGTCTCAATGGGAATCTGGATTGGCTTTGCTCGTGGGGCAACCTTCGACATACCGCTCTCAGTCGCGACAGAGGTGGCACTGCTCGGTTTCTTCTGGTGGGAACAGCAGCCCGAGCGGCGGAGCAATTTCGGCTGGTATGCCTGCTGTTTCGCCATCGGCCTTGCGGTGCTCGCGAAGGGCCTTGTCGGAATCGTGTTACCCGGGGCGGTCATTGTCGCCTATCTACTGTCGACACGACGGCCGGGCTTTTTCTGGCATCGACGAGCGTTATTGACGACTGGGGCTCTGATCTTCACTGCGACGGCCGCCACCTGGTACGGGCCCATGTTCGCGCGTCATGGACGGATGTTCTTCAACGAGTTCTTCGTCGCGCACCATTTCCAGCGCTATCTTTCGGATCGATACCGGCACCCACAACCCTTCTACTTCTTTTTCCTTGTTGCAATTGCAGGCTGCCTTCCGTGGACTGCCTACCTGTTCACAGGCATTGCGCGTGACGCGGGACGGCTGCGGGAACTGTTTGCAAATCCTGAGCACCGACTGCGACTCTTCCTCTGGCTGTGGATTCTTATTCCTATCGTCTTTTTCTCCTTCTCGGGATCGAAACTGCCTGGATACATTCTGCCGGTCTTTCCCCCAATAGCACTCTTGATTGCACTGGAGTTGACCGAGCAGACATCGAAACGCCCATTTGGGGCGCTGGGACGGGTGCTGATAACTGCGCTGGTTCTCTTGCTGGCGGCGGTTGGGATTATAGTGTGGGGTGGGCCGGAACTCGGTCTCGGCAGAAACGAATCGGTGGCCTTGGCCGCGAGCGGCGCTTTGGTTGCGGTCGGATACCTCGCAACGCGCTTCCGATTCGACGAACGCAAAGCGACCACGGTTCTGGCCGTCGGTGTGGCGGCAATCGTCGTCCTGGCAGTTCACCTTGCCTTTCCGGGCATCGCCCGCCGAGAATCGATTCGGGATCTCGCATTAACAGCGGGGGCGGTTGCGAGGCCCGGCGAAAGACTCATCTTCTACCTTGATAATAATCAGGGTCTCAATTTCTATGCGACTTCGCTGCCCCTTCGCGATGCCAGGTCAGAGCTGATTACGCTGCAGCATGGGGATCAGATAGCGGATGTTCTGAAGGATCGCGGCCTTGAGAGTCTGCTGGTCATGTGCTACCAGCGATGGAGCAGCGGGCTCTTTATCAACGGGCGCCTTGAAACACGATTACTCGCGACACACTCGCGGGAGATTCGATGCTCGCCCGGTTGCGACTGGGTGTTGCTGAGGGTTTCGCCGGGTCAGACCGGGCGCGGCATGCGGCCAGATGAGAGGTAAGCAATGTCGAATAGAGACGATCACCTTATCCAGATGATGGACCCGGATGCGGGTGTGCGAGTCCTTGCGGCGGTCACGACTCAGTTGGCCGATGAAGCGCGCCGGCGACACGGCACAACACCGACCAGCTCTGCCGCGTTGGGACGCACACTGACCGGCACACTTCTCCTCGCACGGACCCTCAAAGAGCTTGACCGACTGACGATTCAGGTCCGTGGCAATGGCCCAATTGGCGGGATCACCGCGGAAGCAACTAAGCGCGGGACCGTCCGTGGGTATGTGGTCAACCCGGAGGCTGAGGCGCCAATCAACTCGCGCGGCAAGCTCGATGTGAAGGCGATCGTTGGCGAGGGAACCTTCCACGCGATTCACGAATCAGGCTTTGACGTAGGTCTTGCGCGCGAACCCTACTACGCGTCCGTGCCGATCGATTCAGGCGAGATCGCTGAGGATTTTGCCTATTATCTGGCGATTTCCGAGCAAATTAATTCCGTAGTCGCCCTTGGAGTGTATGTCGAGCCCGAGGAGAGCCGTGTCACCGCTTCGGGAGGATATATCGTGCAGGCGCTCCCGGGCACAGATGAGGCGGTGGTCGCTCAACTTGAGGCGATGGTGGCAGAAGCGCCGGCGGTTACTTCGATGATCCTCGCTGGTGCGAGCGCGGCAGATATGATGGGAGCCTCTTTTGGAGGCCTCAATTGGACGGTTCTGGAGGAAATGCCGGTTGAATTCAAGTGCACGTGTTCATATCAGCGCGCGGTCCAGATCGTTACTGCTCTCGGTCAGGCTGAAGTGAGAGACATGCTGTCAAAGGACAACGGAGCTGAATTGACGTGTCATTTCTGCAACGAAGTGTACACTCTGGACGAGGCCGCGCTGGAACAGATCCTCCGACCCTCGCGGGTCACCTGAGCATATCAATGAAAGGGTAAGGATTAGCGCAATGAGATATTGACAGCTCGATGATTTCCGCGTAAGCTCTGGGCCGTCAAGCGACTTTTCTCTGTTTTGCGGCGTCAGGCGTCTCTTTTCCTCCTGCCCCCGCTTGCCACTGTGTCATAGATCGAATTGGCCTGACCCGTAGCCAAAAACGCGCGCTGACATTGTGGCGATCTATATATAGAAAGAAACGATCGAAGGCAAAGGAGACAGTTGCATGCTTCCCTCTCGTAAGTTCACCCGAGCGCTGTCGGCGCTGAGCGGGATAATCGCGCTCATGATGATGGCTTCGGCCGTGATGGCAGCCGATCCCGGAATTCCGTACCCGCCAACATCGCAAACGAGCGATCAACACCCCGGGTCAGTTCTCTTTTTCAACATTTACACCTCGAACGGGACGATGCCGAACCTGCAGAATACGCGGTTCAACATCAGTAACACG
>JBDTUW010000778.1:0-2799 GCA_040007555.1 Acidobacteriota bacterium
CCACGACTTCCTTCAATATGCGTCACCCCCTTTGTCGCGGTTGCTCCTGCGTGCGAACAACTTCTTCTGAGTCCTGAAGTGGCGGCGGCATTCTGGATCTCGGTTTCCGAATTAAAGCGTGCGGGCCTCTCGACTACGAAGTCTTTTGAGTTTGAGCGCCGGCTATATGAGCGGCCGGCCTATGCCTCGGAAAAAGGACCGATCTGGGGAATCACGGAGCGAATAATCAGTGACTTCCTCACCTATCTCGATTGAGTCTTTGTGCTCGCCAACCGGCTTTCGATCCGGTCAAGGTTATCAGTAAGTGTTTGGCTTCTATCGGCGCGGCACCTGCTTAGCGTCTCGAGGAAACGTTAGCCCATGTCAAATGCAAAGGACGAAAAGGAGCCGGGTCTGATTCGACACTTTGGCGCGCTGCAGGCGACGGCGCTCAACATGTCGAACATGATCGGGATCGGGCCATTCATCACGATCCCCCTGCTTATGTCTGCAATGGGCGGTCCGCAGGCGATGCTCGGATGGCTTATCGCTGTTCTGATAGTCATTCCGGACGGGATGGTTTGGAGCGAGCTGGGGGCGGCGATGCCGGGCTCTGGTGGCTCATATCTGTATCTTCGGGAAGCCTACGGCCGCGAAAGGTTCGGGCGTCTCATGGCCTTCCTGTTTATCTGGCAGTTCATCATCAGCGGACCGCTCGAAATTGCGTCGGGCTATATTGGCTTTGCTAAGTATCTTGGTTACTTGTGGCCCGGAATGTCTGGATGGGAAACCAAGGCAGTCGCGGCAGGTGTTGGAATCCTCAACATTCTGCTGCTTTATCGACAGATCAAGCATATTGGACGGATTACCGTCAGCCTCTGGATTGGGACGATGCTGACAACGCTCGCGGTAATTGCGACAGGAGTCATGCACTTTGACCCGAAGCTCGCGTTTGACTTTCCTGAGGGTGCTTTTCAGTTTTCGATGGGATTCTTTTTTGGCCTTGGAGCCGCGTCGAGAGTTGGGGTCTATGATTATCTTGGTTATTACGATGTCTGTTACATCGGGGATGAAGTAAAGGACCCTGGCAGGGTGATACCTCGATCGATCGTCATCAGTGTCATCGCGGTCGCGGCAATCTATGTCGCGATCAACTTCTCGATCATCGGAATTGTGCCGTGGCGAGATTTTGTTCCGGCCGAGACGAGCCCGCATGCTGATTTCATTGTGTCAATCTTCATGGAGAGGATATACGGCAAGGGCATCGCGACAGCGTTTACGGCGATGGTTCTATGGACGGCGTTTGGTTCGGTCTTCGCGTTGCTGCTTGGATATTCGCGAATCCCCTATGCCGCGGCGCGCGATGGGTACTTTTTCAGCATCTTTGGTCGGCTACACAAAACAGGCAAGTTTCCGGCGGTAGCTCTGGTGCTGATCGGTTGTATTTCGATTTTAGGGAGTCTCTTTTCTTTGGGGCTGGTGATTGATGCGCTGATCACGACGAGGATACTGATTCAGTTCATCGGTCAGATATTCGCTGTGACGTTGTTGCGGAGGCGCGCCCCTGAGATGAAGAGGCCGTATAAGATATGGCTCTACCCCATCCCAAATCTGCTTGCGTTGATCGGCTGGATTTTCATTTTCGGTACAACCGACCCGCGGATCATTCTTTTCGGGTTGGGGAGCCTTGCTTTGGGTGTAGTTGCGTTTCTGGCATGGTCGTGGCGATCCGGGAAGTGGCCTTTTGAGAGAGATGGATTGGAGTTGGCTAATTGAAACAGTTGAGCCGGGTGGCATCCCAAATCGTCTAATGGTTGACCTAATGAGGTGTTTTGACCGTGTCTGTCGGACCGCGGACTTTGGGTGAGAGCGAATTGGTGTAAGTGGGTCAACAATTTACGGCTTGTTGAATCCATGTTTCGTTGGCATAATGGTTGCTACTGTTAAGGGCGGAGAGAAAGCGACGCTGGCCTTGATGCACGGCGCGCTGGAGGGAGAGAGATAATAGTATGATCACTACCGCTCGAAAACTAGTTGTGATTATCCTGATGTCGGCAGTGCTTGCAATTCCGGGCCAGGCATACGCGGAGTCCGGGCAAAGGAAGCCCCCCGAAACGATCAGAGAGAAGCCTAAGGGAGACGACAAGGACAAGGGCAGGGATCAGGATCGCCGGTCCAAGGGTGGCGAAGACTCGAAGAAGAAGGACAACAAGAAGAAGCCCGACTAAATCCACTCTCTGGCCTTGCACACCTGACACCCGCGCCTATCTGACGCGGGTGTTTCACTTTCAAGCAGTGCAAGTGACTCAAGCGGCGTAGGCAGAGTACCATTTTGGGCGCTGCCGTCGTAAGGAAAGTTTAATTACAATTTCAGTGTTGTTTGGAGCAATTTGATTAATAATGCATGCGGTTAGCATCCCTCATTGAATTCCGTATGATTCGACCGAGTTGCATTCAAGTGAGATTTCGGCAGCGACCGTGAGCTTCTGCGGCATCACTTGGTCTTCGGTAGTGTTTGAGGGTGAGTACCGTCAAAGCCAAGGAGGCAGGCTCATGTATCGTTCCTTAGCCCACCGCAGCCTGATGTGCACGTTCGGTTGTTTGATGATGGCAGCATCAGTCGTTGCGCAGACACCCGCGCCGGCATCCACACAGGGATCTACAAAGAAGCAACCGCTCGCCGATAATGAAAACCCGGAGTTGATTGGTAAACGCAACATCAACAAGCACCAGATCAACTTCTACTCGTTTGACAAGGAGGTGGCCATCGGCAGGCAGTTCGCTCAGGAGATCGACCGATCGGCCAAGCTTGTCGATGAT
>JBDTUW010000779.1:0-2791 GCA_040007555.1 Acidobacteriota bacterium
TGCATCGCACTCGCTTTCGGACAAACAGCAGCAAAGATGATCCGCGCCCAGCTCTCCGGTCTCATCGGGCTGCTGGCTGCCCCCAGCGCATTCATCTTCGCCAAATCAGTTCATGGCGTAGTCGCTCAGTCACTAGACCTTCCCGTGGGTGGAGCGTCCATTCCACCTGTGTGGGCTGTGGCGCTGATCAAGGGCATCGAGTATGCGGTGCTTGGTTTTGTCGTCGGGTGGATCGGGAAGCAACTCTGGTCGCTCAGGCGTACGGCGATCTCTCACGTATCGGTAGGGTTGATTGTCGGGCTGCTCTTTGGAGGAACGCTGGTCCTTCTATCTTATTACATGCCGGTGAAGACGCCGGCTATCGCGGCGATCCTGCCAAAGGCTTTGAATGAGGTGATTCATCCGATGGGGTGCGCGATCGTTGTCTTTGCATCGGAAATCTTTAGTCGGCGGACGTGATTGACGCAGAGGCACAGAGCTGCGCCTCTTCGTTAAAAACTGCGTTTGACCACGCTCCTGCAGAGGTGATAGAAACGACGGATGTCTTCGTCTCTCTCAGATACCGTCAAGAAACGACTTCTCGAACTCGTCAAGGAGCACTTCGCCATCTCTCTCTCCGACACCGCCGGCGAAGTTCCCCCAAAAACTGAACTCGGTGACCTTGCCTTTCCCATCGCCTTTGAGCTGGCCAAACAACTTAAGGCCGCTACCGGACAGAAACGCAACCCTCGTGAGATCGCGACACTGCTCTCAGAAAAGCTCCGTGAACTCCCCGGTGTCGCGCGCGTTGAAGTAGCAGGCGCCGGCTATCTCAATGTCTTCTTTGATCGATCGGATATCTTTCGCCGCCTCATTTCGGCCAGCGATGCGGTGGTCGCCGCCACCGATCGCGGCAAGATGATCGTTGAACACACTTCGATCAACCCCAATAAAGCAGCTCATATCGGTCACGTCCGCAACGCCGTGCTTGGCGATACCATCGTCCGCATCCTCCGAGCAACAGGTGAGGAAATTGAAGTTCACAACTACATCGATAACACCGGCGTTCAGGTAGCCGATGTAGTTGTCGGGTTTCTGTATCTGGAAAAGAAGTCGATTGACGAGGTCAAGGCGATTATCGATCCTTCGGAGAAGTTTGATTATCTGTGCTGGGACCTCTACGCCCGCGTCGGCGCCTGGTATGAAGAGGACAAGACCCGCCTCGAATTGCGCGCAAAAACTCTCCACCAGATCGAATCAGGCGAAGGTGATGTCGCTGCTGCCGCTGAGCTGATCTCGACCAGAATAGTGCGCTGCCATCTGGCGACGATGGCGCGATTGGATATCAGCTACCACCTGCTTGCGCGTGAGAGCGATATCCTTCATCTGCATTTCTGGAAACGCGCGTTTGAGCTGCTCAAATCGAGCGGCGCGATCGTTCTCGAAACGGAAGGCCGCAACAAGGGCTGCTGGGTCATGCGCGCTGAGACGCAGGATGAAACCTCACAGGATGCCGATCGCGAACACGATGCCGATAAGATCATCGTTCGCTCGAACGGCACCGTGACTTACACGGGGAAGGACATTGCCTATCATTTGTGGAAGCTCGGCAAGTTGGGGCTCGAGTTCAAGTATCGCCCGTTCAGCGTGGATCACCGCGGCCAGCAGGTGTGGATGACTACAGCGGATGAGAGTCAGGCGACAGAGCCTCATCCCGTCTTTGGCAACGGCACCGCTTTCCTCAATGTCATCGACGTCGGTCAGTCGTATCCACAGGCTAACGTCAAGCGCGGTGTCATGGAGATCGACCACGATGCGCGAGTGGCGCGGAGTGCTCACCTTGCCTATGAAAAGGTGACCTTAACACCGGCAGCCGCGGTAGAGCTGGGCACGGAGCTATCGGATGCCGATGCGCAGAAGGCACAGATTGGTATGTCTGGGCGGAAGGGTCTTGGCGTCAAAGCGGATGATCTGATCGATCGGCTCGAAGCGGGGGCGTTTGAAGAAGTGCGTTCAAGGCATGCAGAGCTCGACGAGCAGGCGCAGCGCGGGATTGCGCATCAGATTGCGGTCGCGGCGCTCAGATACTTCCTGTTGAAGTATACGCGCACCTCGATCATCGCTTTTGATTTTAAAGAAGCGCTGAGTTTTGAGGGTGAGACTGGGCCCTACATTCAATATTCAGTGGTGAGGGCGAACAATATTTTTCGAAAGCTGGGGCGGACGCCGGATGAGGTTCGCGCGGATGTTGAGGGCGTGAGCAGCGAGGCGATGACGCAGTTCTTTGCCGGTGAGGGTGGGGATGAGTTGTGGTCGCTGGTGACTCTGGCAGGGCGGTTGGATGAGGTGGTAGCGTCGGCGGCGAGTAACTTCGAGCCTACGCAGGTAGCGAAGTACGCATTTCAATTGGCGAAGGCGTTCAATTTGTTCTACCACAATTTTCATATTCTGAGTGAGACGGATGCGGCGCGGAAGACGTTGTTGTTGATGGTCGCGGATCTGGTGAGGCGGAGGTTGGAGACGGGGTTGGGGCTTCTGGGGATTGAGGCGCCGGAGAGAATGTGAGGGTGTGGTTGAGTGGCGGAACGTCGCCCCGCTCTCGAGCGCGATTGACTCGAACGGTTTGAGGAGAACGGCATCGGGATTGGACAATTATTTTGAACGTCTCTGTGGTTGTGTGATGCTGGTAATCCCCCCAACGGAAGTTGGGGGATTGTTAAAGTCCCGCCTTGTGTGCTTGCAGATGTAGCTAGTCTTCGGAGGCGCAGGTTGGACCTTAACCATCCCCCAACTGCCGTTGGGGGGATTTCAG
>JBDTUW010000780.1:0-2789 GCA_040007555.1 Acidobacteriota bacterium
CCAGCGAGTTGCCTTGGATTCTGTCTCCGAGTTGAAAATTCTGTCGCAGACCAGCGTACGGTATCGTCGCGAAGTTCTGGGCCTGAAGCAGTTTTTCGCGGGCCGAAACTGCACGGTGCTGATCCTGGACGATCGAACGGCTCCGAACGGGGAACAGCAACTGCAAAGTATCGCGCATGGGGTCATCCGTTTAGAGCGCGAAGAGCGGGAATACGGGTCTACGAAACGGCAAGCACGCGTGATCAAGATGCGCGGAGTCAAGTTCCGCGACGGCCGACATGACTTCTGTATCGAAAAAGGCGGCGTTCGTCTGTATCCTCGCTTGACGCTGGAAGAGGGCTTGTCGAAGTCCCCTGCGGAATTGGTTAGCAGCGGTAGTGAGCAGATGGACATGTTGCTGGGTGGTGGCCTCGAACGGGGCTCCAGTGCTTTGCTGCTTGGCCCGGCGGGTTCGGGCAAGACCACGATGTGTTCCCACTACCTGATGACCGCGCTCCAAAACGGTGAGCAGGTGGCTTGTTTCCAATTCGAGGAGAGCCTGGAAACGTTTCTCAGCCGCTCGGAAGGCTTCGGCATGGATTTTCAGCCGTATCTTGATTCCGGGAAATTCGAGTACGTGCAGGTTGCGATCAGCGATTTGTCCCCGGGAGAATTCGCGGCACGTGTTCGACACTCCGTGGAAGACCAAAAGGCGAGTTTTATCGTCATCGACAGTTTGAACGGATATCTCAATGGAATGCCCAGCGAGCGGTTCCTCTTGATTCACATGCATGAACTGCTGGCCTACCTGGGAAAACGGCGCATCGTGACGCTAATGACGATCGCTCAACACGGAATGATGGGCACCTCCATGCACAGTCCTGTGGACGTCAGTTTTCTGGCAGACACGGTCTTTCTGCTGCGCTTTTTCGAAGCGGGCGGAGTGGTGCGCCAGGCGATTTCCGTGGTGAAGAAGCGCCGGGGTGCGCATGAGCGTACGCTGCGCGAGATGAAGCTGGGGCCGCGAGGCATGCAGATAGGAGAAATATTAGAGCAATTCGAGGGAGTGCTGACCGGTGTTCCTCGCTTCGTGGGGAACTCGAAGAACCTCATCGGCAACCACAAGGGGAACTAGATGTTCCGACGTAGCGCTACAGAAATGCGCGTTCTTATTTTGGCCCCTGTTGGCAGGGATGCCTCCCTGCTGGCGAGTACGTTGACGGTCGCCGATACGCAGGCCACCATCGCCGGAGGCATGAGCGAGCTATTGGCGATGCTTGTGGAGGGCGTTGGGACCGTGATCGTGGCGGAAGAGGCGCTCAGCAGCGAGTCCATTGGTCAGATCGAAACCTGGTTGGGGGTTCAACCCCCATGGTCGGATATCCCGTTCATCGTATTGACCTCCGGCGGAAGGCCGACGCGAGATAGCAATCGGAGGGCTTTGGAACTTCAGAGACTGGGGAACCTTACACTCATCGAGCGTCCTGTCCGGCCCGAAACGGTGCAGAGTTCCGTACGCGCCTCGCTGCGTGCCCGAATGAAGCAGTATGAGATTCGTAGTCGGCAAGGGGCGTTGCTGCAGGCAAACGCCGATCTGGAACAATTTGCGCATTCCGCCAGCCACGATTTACGGGAGCCGTTACGGAGCATCGGTATCTATGGCGACTTGATCAACAAAGAATACGGACACCTTCTTGACGAAAAAGGGATGAAATTTCTTAGCCTGATTCGCTCCAGCGCGAGGCGTATGGATATGCTTCTCACGGACTTGCTTTCTTACGCGCACGCCTCCAGTTTTCCCGACGAGACGGTGGATCGAGTAGATGTGACTGGCCCTCTCGCCGAGGCGCTGGAGAACTTGTCGGGCGCGATTGAGGAAAGCGCAGCGGAGATCACCATAGGTGAGATGCCAACCGTCCGCATGCGCGAAAGCCACTTGGCCCAGGTGTTCCAGAACCTGATCAGCAACGCGATTAAGTATAGGAGCGATAGCACTCAGCTTTTGATCACGGTGTCCTCCAGCCATGTTGCCGGCGAATGGATCTTGAGCGTTGCCGACAATGGTATCGGAGTGCCCGCCGCATACAAAGAGACTATTTTTGGCATCTTCAAGCGCCTGCATCCTGCAAGCAAGTATTCCGGCACGGGTATGGGGCTTGCGATTTGCCAACGGATCGTGGAACGGTACCGGGGGCGAATCTGGGTCGAGTCGCAACCCGGAGAGGGGTCAACCTTCCTGTTCTCGGTGCCTAGTTAGGAAAAAATGACTACTGCAAATCACATGTCGATCGTCGTGGTTGAGGACAATCCCGACGACGTGTTCCTAATCAAGGAAGCGTTGTCTGCCGAGTGCCTCGATGTGGATCTACGGGTTCTTGAAAACGGTGAAGAAGCGATTCGGATGATCAGCGACTTGAATCAGGACGTGCATCAACCCTGCCCATCGCTGATGCTGCTGGACGTAAATCTTCCACGAGCAGACGGCTTTGAAGTGCTACGCCGACTTCGGGAAAGCAAGCGCTGCGCATGTATACCGGTCATCGTGATGACCTCGTCGGCCGCCCTCGCGGATCGGGAGAAGAGCGGAAGGCTTGGCGCCTGTGCCTATTTTGAGAAGCCATCCCAGTATGAAGAGTTCCTGGAGATCGGCAAGATTGTGAAGCGCCACCTTTCCGGATCGTGATCGTCGTCAGAAATGACCGAGTCAGGTGCTATACTGTGTAAGAACGGCCCCGCAGTTCGGGGCCATTTCTTTCGTCGGGGCGTGGCTCAGCCTGGTAGAGCGCCTGGTTCGGGACCAGGAGGCCGGA
>JBDTUW010000781.1:0-2786 GCA_040007555.1 Acidobacteriota bacterium
GTTGCCCCTCCACTTAAAAAGACTTCTCGCAGCTCTTTGAACTGCATTGTCCCGAAGAGGGCAAAGACCCCGAACATTCCCAGCATGAATCCCATGTCGCCAATGCGATTGGTGATGAATGCCTTCTTGGAAGCGTTGCCAGCTTCGTCACGCTGAAAGTAAAAGCCGATCAGAAGGTATGAACAGAGACCAACCCCTTCCCAGCCGACGAACATCATCACCAGGTTGGAACCAAGAACCAGGACCAGCATCATGAACATGAAGAGGTTGAGGTAGGCGAAGAAGCGATAGTAGCCGCCTTCACCCTTCATGTATCCGACCGCAAAGACGTGTATCAGGAATCCAACAAAAGTGACGATGAAGAGCATCACCGCCGATAGCGGGTCGATTTGATATGCCCAGTCGATGCGGAGTTCGCGCACCTGTCCGGCCAGCGCGCCAAGGGTTGTCTTCGCCAAACCACCGCTGAACCAGGTGTAGGCGTAATGCGTATCGACGATCATCGCCGGCGAGTAATTTCGCGCGTAATCCCAGATGACGCCGAGTGCCAGCAGAGAAGAAAGACCCGTCGTTCCACAAGCAATCCACGCGATTACTTTTTGGGACAAACGGCGCCCCAGCAGCCCGTTGATGAGCGCACCAGCAAGCGGCAGCAGTGGTACAAAGAAAAGAAATCTCATACGAGAATTGTGGATCTTAGATTTTGGATTTTGGATTCCCGGAGAGCGGATTGGCTCTCCAACATCCAAAATCGACTTTCCGGATTTGGGACTTTAGATTTCATAGAATTGGATCGGCAATCCAAAATCCACAATCTAAAATCCAAAATCAAAGCTCACCATCTCAGGAGATCGATCTCATCCACCGCTACCGTTTCACGATTGCGGTAAAGGGCGATGACGATACCCAGACCGATCGCAGCTTCAGCGGCCGCAACGGTAATCACAAAGATTGTGAATAGCTCCCCGGTATGTTCATTGATGCGGCCAACCATCTGCCAATGGCGCGTAAAGGCAATGAAATTGATATTGACCGCATTGAGCATGAGCTCAATCGACATGAAGATGACGATGATGTTGCGCCGGGCCAGGACTCCACCGATACCGATGACAAATAAGAGCGAACTGAGAATCAGGAATTTGGTAGTGGTTGTCGAAACATCAAAGATTCCCCAGAGGTAATTCTGGCCGGGTTCCGTGGCTTGAATCAGGGCAGCAATCATCATGTTTCCGTCTCTTCTTCGGCCAGTTGCTCCTGTCTTGCAGTACGCGCCAGCAGCACTGAGCCAAGGATTGCAACCAACAGCAGCACCGAAGCGATCTCGAACGGCAGGGCTGCCTGTGTATAGAGAGCCCAACCAACATCTTCAGCGTTCTTTGAAACCGGTGTCGCGCCCTGCGCATTGTAGCTGACGGCCGACGCGGACGCGGTGGCCTCCTGACTGGGTCGCAGATTCTCGTACGGATCTGAGAGTCGGATCGCAAACCAGAACCCAACCGCAAGAAGACTCGCGCAAATGATCGCAAGTACCCACTGCCTACTGAACAGGCGAGCTTGATCGAGCTTCTCTTCGCGGACGTTGACCAGCATGACCACGAAAAGAAAGAGGACGATTACTCCACCAACGTAGACAAGTATCTGAACCGCCATGACGAACTCGGCGTGCAGCAGCAGAAAGAGACCGGCGGTTGCTATCAGCGTCATCATTAGACAGATGGCGCTATGCACGGCGGAACGGGAGAGGACCGTAAACAGCCCGCCCATCAGCGCCGAGAGTGCCAGCACCCAGAAGAACCAGGCTTCTGCTCCGTTCAATACCATTGCAACCCGCACAAACAAGGAAGAGCCGTCGCAATCATGACCACAAGGGCGACGGACAAGGACAGATGCTACTTCTTGTATTTCCTGATCTCGCGCCCATGCTCGAGCATCTCGCGATCCCAGATAAAACTCTTGCGAGAATATGCTGCAAGTTCAAAATCCTGGGTCAATTCGAGGCAGTAGGTTGGACACGCTTCAGCACACAGATTACAGAAGAGGCAGCGCGAAGTGTCAAAAACAAAGGTAGTCAGCACTTTTCGCTTTTGAGCAACTCGGCCCGCTGCGGCCACTTCACGATTCTCCCACCCCACTTCGATGCAGTTCTCCGGACAAACCACCGCACAGAGATTGCACGCAATGCAGAGCGACTCGCCGGTATCCGGATCGAGATTCAGTCTTGGCGCACCGCGAAAGCGCTCACCGACGATCGGCCGCATTTTCGGGTACTGCTCAGCGATGTTCTCGCTCGGCGCCTGCTGCTTGAAGGTCACCCGCAACCCTTTAAAAAGGTCTACGAGCAGGTAACGCGAGAGGGCTTTTCTCCAGCTCAACAGCAACTCTCCCTTCACGCCTTCTGACTGGCGATACGCGCCTTGCGCTGTGCACGCGCGACAATCTGACGATGTCTCTGCTCTGCAATATCCCAGGTCGCGGTTTTCCGGTTGATAAACGCTACAACACCGAGGACCCCAGGCATCGCAATCAGAACCATGATCGCAATCATCGCCAGCCGCGATCGAACGTCGGCTGGCCCGACAAAATGATCCGTTGCGCTCGCGAATTTCATCCCAAAGCCGTTTTTGAGGATGACATAAGCAACGGCCGTGACCACAATATTACCGAGCGCTGCCGGAGTCAGCCACTTCCAGCCGAGGTCCATCAACTGATCATACCGGTAACGCGGGAACGTCCAACGAAAAAGCATGAACGCATAAAGCAGAATCGCCACCTTCAAACCAAAAGCG
>JBDTUW010000782.1:0-2786 GCA_040007555.1 Acidobacteriota bacterium
CATAGGCGACGCCGTTGGCACCCACCAGGGTTGCCGCTGGTGTCGAAAAGACTGTCGTGTCGAAATACAGCTGGCCGGGCCCGAAGTTTCCGAAGATCGTCGGTTCACCACTGATGTTCGGCCGCTGTGTGTTGCCAGGCGCGTGGAGGTTGGTCGCGCTGGTGGTGAAGTCAAGAGGCGTCCCCGAGTAAGCGGTGACTATTCCCGTTAGTTGCCAGCCATCAAGCAGCCATTTCCCGGGGCCACTCAGCTTCTGTGCGAACGGGAGCTGCCAGACGAAGCTGCTCGCAAATGAATGAGTCCGGTCGAACCCAGCCCGCCCGACGTCAAGCGAGAAATCTGCTGGCGTGCTGATGCCGCCGTTGTCGTCTCCGGAAGCGGTGATTGCACGAGAGAGTGTGTAGTTGCTCGTCACCAGCAATCCCCTCGTGAAGCGACGGTCAAGCTTGATTTGAAGCGAGTTGTAATGCGTATTGGTTCTAATTCGAGTATTAACATCCGCGCTTTTCCCGTACGAGAGGAAAAACGGCCGGGCAGCGTTGTCGTTGCCCGGAAGCGCCGTCCCAAGCTTGTTCGCGGCGTTAAGGTTCAAGTTCGCGAGAATGCCTCGTCCAACGTTGCCGACATACGCCACATCCAGCGCGAAGCTAAACGGGAGTTGACGCTGGAAGGCAATGTTGTAGGAATGCAACTTTCCTTCCCTCAGATCGGATGGAGCCGAGTAAAGCGCCGAATTCCTCAGAATCGGTAGACTCGCGTCGATGATCCCGTTTGAGGGTATCGGGAACAACACTGGCGGATCGAAACCCTTCGCCAATGCTCCAATGGGCGCGAATGCATTTGGGGCATTGAACTGCTCCGTCTGCTTAACCGGGAAATTGAAGGCATAAGCGTTGTCCGGGAAAGGAATGATAGTCGCGCCGTAACCAGCGCGAATCACGGTCTTATCGTTGAGCCGGTAGGCCGCGCCGAGACGAGCAACGAAATTCTTCCAGGTTCCCTTCACGCCGATGTCCTGAGGAATGTCGCCATACCCGGCAACAAGCTCGGTGTTGTTGCTGGGGTTGTAATTGGACAGTCCTCCCTTGTCCACGATTCCGACAAGCGGAGTGTAGTACTCATGGCGCAACCCCAGATTAACCGTCAGCTTTTGTGTCGCCTGCCAGGTATCCTGAACAAAGGTGAAATAGGCATAGTGTTTGGTCCCAGGCTGGTCAATCACCTTGATGTCTCGAGAGTAGCCACCGGGCGCGTCGAGGAGGAACGCGGCGAATGCGTTCGCGATTCCATTCTGCGCCGCCGTATCCGTCGGGATTGCTGTCCGGCCGCCATTGAAGGTGAACTGGCCGCGGACTCCGCCTTGATCCTGAATCTGGAGCAACAGGTCGCGGTTGTGCCGGATCTCCTCCCCGAACTTCAGCGAGTGGTTGCCCCACAGCTTGGTCAGAATGCCGGCTCCGATGTAGGTCTTTTCGCCGCGATCCCAGGGCAGACTATTGACAAAGCCGAGCACCGGGCCTGCGAAGCCGGCGATATTGATCGTGGTGAGACCTGCCGAGAACTCGTCGATATTGACGCCCGGGATGCCCACCTCTGCGGCTGTTTTTAGTCCGGCCGCCTGTGAAATAGCCACATTGTGATACCAGCTCACCCCGAACCGCGCCTCAAGGATCAAGGTCGAAGTGAAGGTGCGGGTGTAGTTACCGGCCGTGCTGATCGTATTCTGTGTGCCACTCCCGGCAAAGCCACCGTTCGTTGGACCACCATAGATGCCATAGGTCCCGGGATCGAAGACCTTCGGCCGCTGATAGCTGAAGCGATACGAGAAAACATCCTTGTCGCTGATGTTGTAATTGATCTTCGCGTCAAATCCGTGCGTGATCTTCTCGCGTGTCGAGTTGAAGACAAGATTTGGTGTGCCGATGGGGGCTCCGGCGACGTTCGGTGCGGTCAGGAAACTGAGAAGCTTCTTGCTGATTGCACTGATTCGGGTGGAAGGGATCTGGTTGTTGAGAAATTGTGTGCGACCGGTACCGTCAGCGTTGCCGGTGGATGGGTCGTAGATTTTTGTCGGCGCTCCGCTGAAGTCTCCATTGAACCATTGGGTGTACGGAACAGTATGCCGATTGACGAAGCCCTGCCTGTCTGTTGTGTACTGATAGTCGCCAAAATAGAAGAGCTTGTTCTTTTTGATTGGCCCACCGACAGTGAATCCGGCCTGCCGGTAATGCGTCCGCGCGGTGCCGTGCGTGAAGTAATCCCCGGCCTGCAGCCAACCGTTGTTGTTGTTTCCGAAAAGGAAGGCACTTCCGTGGATGTCGTTGGTCCCCGACTTCAGAGTCACCGAAGAGACGGCTCCACCGGCACGTCCAAACTCGGCGTCGAAATTACTCGTACTGATGCTGACGCTTTCAATGGCGTCGGCAGCTGGGATGAGGACCTGCAGCAGGCCGGTCTTTTCGTTGTCATCGACGCCCTCAATTTGAAAATTGTTCGACAGGCGTGACTGGCCGTTGACCTTTGATTCGAGACTATCCTGCGAGTTGAAAAACTGTGAGTGCGGTCGCGTTGGCCGAGTCGCGCCCGGGACAGTAATGAGCAACCCCTGGAAGTTCCGGTTGAAACCCAATGGCAACTCGGATACCTGCTTGCTCTCGAGGAGCCGACCTGTGTCCGCCCGATCCGTCTGCAGCAGGGGTTCCTGACCTCCTTCAACGGTCACGGTTTCGCTCACCTCACCGACCTGAAGGGTAACGTCGACGCGAACAGTCGTGTTGACCTTGACC
>JBDTUW010000783.1:0-2784 GCA_040007555.1 Acidobacteriota bacterium
CAGTTGCCAGTTGTCGGTTGTCACCCGCGAGACGCCGAGGAACAACGGGCGACTCCGCGGTTGTCAGACGACCGGGTGTAGTGCTATGTGTTGCCATTCGATTCCGTCTGAACTTATTTGTTTTAGCTTGTCTGAAGGAGGCCGAGAATGGGTGTTGAAAGGCAAAAAGACATCCTGGAGCTCAGTGATCTTTCGACTCCGTGGTGCGTGCACGTTATCGCAACGCTTCGCATCGCCGACCTCATTAACGCCGGGAGCTCTGGGATTGATGACCTCGCTAACGCGTCAGGCTCGCATGCCGATTCCCTACACCGCGTACTGAGGCATCTTGTCCGCATGGGAATTTTCGAAGAGCCCGTACCGGGTTACTTTGAGCTCAACGAACCCGCTCGCGCGTTGCTGGATCCGGGAGCCCGTCTCGGCCTTGATCTTGACGGCTTCGGCGGCCGTATGGCGCACGCCTGGAGCAGTCTCCTGAGTGCAGTGCGCACTGGACAACCAGCCTATCACGAAGTGTTCGGGCGCCCGTTCTGGGACGATCTGAATGCCCATCCGGCTATCGCCGAAAGCTTTGACGCCCTCATGGGGCCGGCCGGACACGGCGTCCCCGATCCAGAGGTGCTGCCTGGTGGAGGATGGGAATCAGTACGCACGGTGGTCGATGTCGGAGGCGGCACCGGAGCGCTTCTCGCTGAGATCCTCCGGAAGCGGCCATCGATTCAAGGCACACTGGTTGACCTGCCGTTAACCGTCGCCCGATCCGCTGAGACATTTCGGGCAGCCGGAGTGGGTGACCGGGTCTCGGCAGTTGGGCAGAGCTTCTTTGATCCTCTGCCGGCCGGAGGCGATCTATATCTGTTAAAAAGCGTCCTTGGTGATTGGCCGGATCCCGAGGCACTGCTGATCCTTAAGCGATGTGCCGAGGCCGCTCGTCCTGACGGGCGGGTCGTTCTGCTCAACGGCGTCTCGCCCGACAACGACGGCGCGCCGTCGCCATCGCTGTTGATGCTGGTTCTGGTTGGAGGAAGGGACCGAAGCCTGACTGAGTTCCGTGAGCTTGCCCGTGAGTCCGGGCTGAAGGTGCACAGTGCGGAGCGGCAACCATCGGGCCGCTTTGTAGTGGAATGCCGCCCGGTATAGAGAGACTCTTGCGCTTCAAGCGCCACTCGGGGCGGTTTTGTGTGCTCACCGCTTGTAGTAATATTGGAACTCGATCGCTTCTCCGCCGTTGATAAGAGTGGAGGTCGCCAGATCTGCGATGGGCTCCCGATGTCCGCACAACTGTTGTCGAGTTTACCGAGTTTACTGAAGCTCTGAAGACAGAAAGAAAATGGAATGCATATGAAGCAAAGACGCGCGCAACGGCGCCTTGAGGCTGGTTTTTCGCTGATCGAGCTGTTGATCGCCATTACGATCATCGGGATCATGGCTGCCGTGGCGATTCCCAACCTTCTCAGATATCTGAAAACCAGCCGTGAGACAGCAGCGATTCAGACGTTGCAGAACATCCACAAGAGTCAGGCACAGTTCAACGGTATCCGCGGCAGGTTTGCGACACTTAAGGAACTGGCCGATGACGAGTTGCTTGAGCAGAGCTATGCGACCGGTTTGCCGGTGAACGGCTTCATATATACGGACTCTGATATTACTGCTGATACGTACTGCGTCCACGCTGATCGTCAGAGTGACAGCACGGCGAATCGGGATTTCAATGTCACCGAGCGGGGTGTCGTCAATTTCAACGAATCGAAGACGAAGGGTACGATCGCTCGCGGTGAGGGCTCCCCTCTTGCTTCGGGCGGTGCAGCGTCGGCGCAACCGCCAGCCGCCGCGGAGGAAAAGAAGTAGGCGGAATTGGCGAATTCCAATCAATTTGTGCCGCCGGTTTTTTCTGCCGGCGGCACTGCCATTTGTTGCCGTCTTTACTGAGCTCGCGTCATCAAACTATAATGTGATGCTCTCTTTTACGGCGAAGCAGCGGCGAAGGCGGATGAGCAGCGCTTTGGAATGTTCGGGTTATCGAGAGGTAAGATAAAGATGCGGCGTTTGGTGTTACTTGGTCTGATCGTGTTTGTGCTCTCTCTCGCCGGTTCTCCCATGAACCCAATCGCTGCTGGTCAGGAGCCACCGAAGCAGATTGGCAAAAAGCCAGCGAACGGCGATAAGCAGGATCCGCAGGAACCGGGTACGATCAGTGAGCAGACGACAAACGTCAGACTGACTGTTTCGGTCATCGACAAGAACAACAGATTCGTCACCGATCTGAAGCAACCTGACTTTCAGATATACGAAGACGGCATCATCCAGCGCATCGAGTCGTTTCGACCTGAAGGCGATCTGCCGCTCGATATCGCCGTGCTGATGGACACTTCCAACAGCGTCAAGCCAAAGCTGAAGTTCGAAAAGGATGCGGCCGTCTCCTTTCTATATACAATGCTTCAGTCACGAAGGGACCGTGCACTGTTTGCGACGTTTGACTCCGAGATCGAACTACATCAGGACTTCACCAATCGGATCGATTTGCTTTCCCAGGCGATCGACAAGGTGAAAGCGAGAGGCGAGACCCGCCTCTATGACGCGATCTATTCTGTCTGCGAAGAGAAAATGTTTGCGACCACAGGCCGGCGACGGGCCATGGTTATCATCACCGACGGCGAAGATACGGTCAGCGAGCACACCCTCAAGGACGCGATCGACATCGCTCAACGCTCAGAGACGACAGTCTTCATCATCAGCACCAAGGCCGGCGGCTTCTTTGGGGTTGAAGCAGGGACCGTTGATCGC
>JBDTUW010000784.1:0-2783 GCA_040007555.1 Acidobacteriota bacterium
TCGAATCCAGGAGGCAATGCGGAAGGCGGGTATCGCCGCAATTGATCACCTCATCACCACTCATTACCATACGGACCATTTCGGCGGTGTTCCGCAATTGGCGGCTGCGGTCAGGATCGCAAAGTTCTACGACCACGGGCCGATGACCACCCTTGCCGAGGACGCCGATTTCGTGAAGAAATATTCCGCCTATCGTGCGGCTGCTCATAACCGGACGATCACTCTCAAGCCGGGAGATGAGATCAAACTTCGTCGCGCTTCTGGAACACCGCCTATTCGCCTTCGATGTCTGGCCTCAAATGGCGTGACCATCAATGAAACGCGGCCCGGCAAGTCGGCTAACCCGGAGTGCCAATCTGCATCGCTCAAGCCGGACGATCCGTCGGACAATGCGCGCAGTGTCGCGATCTGGTTGCGCTACGGGGAATTTGATTTTTTCGATGCCGGGGACCTCACCTGGAATATCGAGCATCACCTGTTCTGCCCATCCAATCCTCTTGGCGAAGTGGATCTATATCAGGTAACCCATCACGGCCTGAATACCAGCAATAATCCGCTGGTCATGAAAAGCCTTCGGCCCACGGTGGCGATCATGAACAACGGACCGCGCAAGGGAGGTCATCCCGAGACGGTTCGCTGGCTGCAGGATATCCCTTCACTAAAGGCTCTCTATCAGATGCACCTCAACACTCAGTCCGCGGCTGAGGAGAATACAGCTCGCGAATTCATCGCCAATCTGGCGGAACAACCCGACGACGCAAACTCGATTATCGTTGCGATCGACAGCGTCAGCCGTTCCTTCACCGTCACCAACGGCCGCACTGGGACGAGCCAGACCTACCCCATCAAATAAGCGATGACTATCCCCGGGTCACCAGCAGCAACCAGGTTGATCCGGGGAATCGGTCGTTGGGACCTTGTCGCACTGACGATTAATGGCGTCATCGGCGCCGGCATCTTCGGCTTGCCTTCACGAGTCTACGGACTGCTAGGCGTCTACAGCCTGGTATCTTTTGTCGTCTGCGCGCTTGTCGTTGGCCTGATCGTAGTCTGCTTTGCCGAAGTTGCCAGCCGCTTTCGCGAGACCGGCGGGCCTTACCTTTTTGCGCGGGCCGCCTTTGGCCCACTGGTGGGTTTCGAAGTGGGCTGGTTGATCTGGCTGGCGAGACTGACCGCATTTGCAGCGAACTGCAATCTTTTTGTTGAGTACCTCAGCTACTTCTGGCCGGAGGCGACCACCAGCTGGTTTCGGCCAGCAATCATCACAACAGTCGTTCTGTTCTTTACGGTCATCAATATCGTTGGTGTCAGGAACGCTGCGCTCTTTAGTGATGTCTTCACGATTGGCAAGCTGCTTCCCGTGTTCATCTTTATCGCAGTCGGTCTGTTCTTCATCATGCCAGCCAATTTCGCGGCGGGAGTTGCGCCGGGCTCATTCGCATTTTCGAATTCAGTGTTGTTGCTGGTCTACGCGTTCACCGGGTTCGAGATCGCGATCATCCCGTCCGGAGAGATTCGTGATCCACAACGCAACCTGCCGTTTGCGCTGCTGACCTCGATTGGCGTCATCGCCGTAACGTATTTGCTCATCCAGATAGTTTGTATTGGAACGCTTTCCACTCTCGCGTCGTCGAGCCGTCCGTTGGTGGATGCGGCCAATCAGTTTTTGGGTACGGCTGGTGCTACGCTGATCACTGCCGGGGTTCTGGTTTCGATCGCCGGCAATTTGAGTGTGATACTTCTGGCGGGGTCGCGACTGCCTTTTGCGATGGCCAGGGAGAACGAACTCCCCGCCTGGCTGGGAGTGACCCATTCGAGGTTTCACACTCCTCATTTATCGATCCTGGTGACCGCGGGCATTATCCTGGTGGTGACTGTTTCGGGATCGTTCATTTACGCGCTGACGATCAGCACGCTCGCGCGGCTTGTCGCGTATATGATCACCTGCGCCGCGCTTCCGTTGTTGCGACGACGTGAGCATGAGCTGCCAGCCCAGTTTCGGGTGCCAGGCGGCCCCGTCGTAGTTGCGCTGGCATTGACGCTTTCGTTCTGGTTACTATCCAATAGCACCAGGCGCGAGGCTCGCGACACTCTGATAGCTGCGACAGTGGGTTTGATAGTCTATGCTGTACATCGCCTAAGGAAATCGGCGCAGTGAGGACTGCGGCCACGCGGAGGAGATTGATGAAGGTACAATTATTAAGACTGGCGCACGCGCGTTCGGGCGACAAGGGAGACACCTCAAACATTGGCTTGATCGCCATTCGCCCGGAGTATTATGCGGTTCTCGAACGCCATGTGACTGCGGAGCGCGTCAAGGCTCACTTCGCGGGAATTTGCCATGGACGCGTTGAGAGGTTTGAGCTGCCCAATCTGGGTGCACTCAATTTCCTGCTTCACGAGAGTCTTGGCGGTGGCGGGACGATTTCTCTTCGAACTGACCCGCAGGGCAAGACTCTTAGTGCTGCGTTGCTTCGGATGGAAATCGATTTGCTGGAAAGTGAGGCGACCGGAGCGGGGCTGTAGTTGCCCCGCGTTCCAGTCGCCGTCGTGTGTGGAAGGGCCTATTCGTTCTTGGCCTTCGCCGGAGCTGGTTGTGCGACGGCCGCAGCATTTCCATTTGACTCCGCCTCGACGTTTTCATCCGGACTGGCGTCGCCGCGGTCATCGTTGATAAGCGCACCGCCCGCTTCCTTCGAAAAGACCAGTTTGCCTACATCTGCTGAGTAATCGATGATCAGCAGATCACCATCATATTGCGCAACATATGCAATCGTGCCAAC
>JBDTUW010000785.1:0-2778 GCA_040007555.1 Acidobacteriota bacterium
TCGTGCTCGTTCTCTTTGCCACTTTTACGCAAGGTATTTTTCCACCTGCCGTCGGTGAGGGCACCAACGCCTGCTTCACGCAGGTCAATGACAAATTAGTTCGTTGCCTTGCCGGAGCTAACGGCCTGCCCTTTGGGCTGGATATTGCAGCAAGAGCCCTGTGCCACTCTGAAGAGCTCTTAGGGCTTGCCGGATGCGTATTTGCTGGTGCCCCATAAGCTACGCGCCGGGAGTGCCACAAATATAGGCAAGAACTATCTGACTCGCTATGACTGATGTTACAGCGCACGGCTCGCAGCCAACCGCGTTGAACCACGCAGTGAAGATGATGGGGGCAAGATGATGGAATGGACAGCAAGAATTGCCCTGTTGATGGTCTCCTGGCTTAGTTTACTCAGTCTGACACCAGGCGCGAGCACCCGTACGCTCGAATCTCCATTCGCTCTATCGGCGGATACACGGAGCGAATTCAGTACGACTTTTCACGTCCTCAGCGCTGGCCG
The DNA here is from genome assembly GCA_040007555.1 of Acidobacteriota bacterium. Classification (GTDB taxonomy): domain Bacteria; phylum Acidobacteriota; class Blastocatellia; order RBC074; family RBC074; genus JANNRD01. Next base: position 504 of record JBDTUW010000785.1, read on the forward strand.
CATCGTGGTTGAAGCCACTTGGAACGCTCAGCAAGACACCGCTCATCGACTTCGCGTTGCGCTTATTCGTCCTGATAGCAGCGAAGCGGCGCAACGTGAGGGCCCGAGCCCCTTGCGGCTCGAATACGCAATCGCCGAAACAGAAGCCGACAAGTTCAACTCCGAGCCGCTGGCCAAGTGGAGCGTCAAGATCATCAACAGCGCCGCGCCGGAACGTCACGAAGTATCGGGTAAGCTTCGTCTCACCGTTCCTGCTGCGACGCGCATGCTGGAAGACACGCAGTTCACGCTGCTCGGCACCGGCAACGCACAGGAAATTCCTGTGCGCGTGCCCACCGCCGGACGCGTCACTGTCGAGGTTGAATGGCAGAACGATTCATTGGCAGCGAATGAATCGCTCCCGCTCACGGTCAGCCTCGAGCATCCGGGAATGAATCGCATCTATGTGCGCCGCACAGTCAAGAGTCCATTGCGCCTCGAGCAACAGATCACTGCGACCGATATGGAACTCGGACACCGCATCATCGTTCGCGTGCAGAACGACAATACAGCGCGAGTTAAAGGGCGCGTAAAAGTAACTTTCTCGCCGGCGCTGTAAAAGGATCGAGGTTAGGAGGATCGTTAACGACGGAGAAGTCCATGGCCCGGTCAGTCTTCAAACGAATCAATTCGCCGGGAATCCATTGCACTCCACGACTGGAGATGAGGGCGGTAATGTTGTTGTTTGCGATCTGCCTTCTCCTGTTTTGTTCAGGCACTGCGAAGGCGGACGACCTGACAATAAGCGCCCGTTTCGGCGGCAACGTCTCTGTCGCTCCTACCGAAAAGATCGAGATGTCTCTGAGCCGCGCGCTGCTACCCGCGGATGGCAGTTTGGCCGTGTTGATTGGCGATACCGATGTGACGGCAATGCTGATAGTAGAGGCGGGCCAGGTGTCCTACATTCCTCGGCAGCCTCTGCCGGTTGGCGAAAGCGACGTCACGGTCTGGTTGGTATTGAACGGCAATCAATGGAAAGAGGTCGCGCGATTTCCATTGCGCGTCGCTGCCGTTGCCATGCTTGATGGATCAAGCGGCGCAACGACAGCAGATGGTGCTGCGGTTTCCAGTTCGGCAATCAGCGATGCGTCGAGCAAGGATCAAGCAGCCTCTGCCGGCAACCAGACGCCGTCGAAGAAGCGACGCTGGGGTTTCGACAAGATCGAGCCGATCAGAAACATTTCGCTCAATCTCAAATCGCAGCCCAATTCGAGTGCATTTCCCGACTCTCCGATCGGGACCGCGAGGGAGAGGTTCACTGATCTGGCCGGGCAGGCGGCCCTTGGCGTGACGTTCACGCGCGGTGCGTTCAGCTTGTCGAATCGTTTTGAAATCGCCGGCTCGTCGTTTCAAGGCGAAGCATTACGTTTCGGCGAAATGGGACCAAGAGCACCCAATGTCGATCTCTCGAGCTACTTGGTTCAAGCGCAATACGGCGCATCGAGTTTCACGGTCGGTCACGTTTCTTTTGGCGCGCATCGGCATCTGATCAACAACTTCTCGAGCCGTGGGTTGACCGCCAAAGTGGCGCTCACGAATCGGGCGGATTTGACGGCCGCGTTTGTCAACGGCACCAGCGTCGTCGGGTGGAGCAACTTCTTTGGCGTGAACCGGCGCAAGCATCAGATGCTGAGCGGCGTGCTGGGGTTTGAGTTCCTGCGCTCGCGCCCACAAGGTCTTCGCCTCGAAGTCGGCGCGCTCAGCGGGTCATTGCTGCCATTGAATAACTTCAGCCAGCGGACGCTGACAGATGCCGAGCGCAGCCTGGGTGGAAGCGTGCGCCTGATCGCGAGCGACCCGAAGAACCGTTTCAGGCTCGATGCTGGATTTACACGCAGCCGGTTTACCAACCCGAAAGATCCGCTGCTTGAACAAGGGCTCGATCTCGTGCCGGTGCGCGAGACAATGCGCTCCGCGCGTTTTGCAGACGTCAGCCTGGTTTTGCTGCGCGAGGTGAAGCTCAACCTGGAACAAAAGGCGAATCTGGCTTTCAATTTTCGGCACGAACAGGTTGATCCGCTCTTTCGCAGCGTGGGCGCCGCGACCCAGGCCGATCGTTTTCAAAATCAAATCGAACTCGTGGGCAACGTCGGTGACGCGAACTTCACACTCTCGCACACTCGGTTCAACGACAATCTGGATAGTCTGCCTTCAGTGTTGAAATCCCTGACGCGGCGCGACGGGTTTATCGTCAACCTGCCGCTGGCGATGCTGCTGACGCCGTTCATCGCCCGGA
>JBDTUW010000786.1:0-2776 GCA_040007555.1 Acidobacteriota bacterium
TGTCGAGCGCTTGCAAAACTCCAGGTTCTGAAAATCCAAAATCCAAAATCTAAAATCCAAAATCGAAAAAATTGGGTGGCGACTTTTTAGATCGCCACCCTTAGCAGTTGCGCGGTAGGAAACTTATCTACGATTCAACTCAACAACGTTCCTGATCAGAAGGAAGTCTTGACATTTGATGGTTCAAACTCATCAGTCAGTTGATTGATGATGGTTACCTGATCGCCGATCGACTCAAACACCTTCCAAAGAGTTCCACCACCTGTGGGCGCAGAGAGGACGGCGATTTGCTGACTGCCGCGATAGACTCGCACTATCGCGCGCGAATTGAACAGGCGAGTGCTTCCGGGCAAGTCTCGGTCGGTGTAGTTGTGCACCGAAAAGCGATAACTTCCACCTGCCTGGGGCGAGAACGTGATCGTCTCAGGCCCGGCACCGGTCAGATCATCACGGTCGAGCCGAGTCGTTGGTGATTGCACTGCGTCGATCTCTCCATTCCACCAGACGTGAAATTTGCCACCTCCTGCCGAAGGGCCTGTCACGTGAGCATCGAGGTCGATACCCGGAATCGCGGGGTACCACGTAACGACTACACGATACTGGCCCGCAGCCAGGGGTTCGGTGAGCGCAATCGCTGGCAGCTGCTCTGTCTGCGCGCCGATCACTCCCACCGCCTGCGTGGCCGTGACGTAACCCGTGGCGGTTGCCGTTGCGTTGTAGTTGCCCGCCTTGACGAGCAAAACCGAGAATGCGCCACTCGCATCAGTAGTTGCGGAGCGGACGGTCGTGCCGGATACCGGTTGGAGTGTCACTGACGCGCCGGCGATCGGCGTCCCGCTGAGAGCGCTGACGACAGTACCCGTGGCAGTTCCGTACTCGCTTTTGCTGGCGACTGCGAGCGTTGTCTCGAGGCTCATTTTGCCTCTGAGGTCGACCTTCATCGGAGTCGCGAAGTTTGTCGCGAGGCTTCCCGGCAGAAACGCGTTGATCTGCCACAATCCCACGAAGCCTGGCGCCAGACCGCTGTAGAGGACCTGCGCGGATGTCCCCCCGATGACCACTGTTGTCGTCGATGTCGCGACAGCGAGGACATTGGTGGGCGCCGCCGCACCGTCGGCAACCATCGGGTTTGTGTTGCCAACGCCTGTGGCAAAGATCGTCACATAGTTTCCGGTGACCTCGGGATGTGACCCGGGAACCACATCGAAAGCCGCATTGATAGAGGAATCGGAATTCAGAGCCGCTGCCTGATCCCGCCCCGTTGCATTGATGGTAAAGACACCGGGAGCCGAGTCCGCGATCGATACCGACCCCGTGGCCACTGGCGTCGCGTTGCCCGTATTGAATACCTCGACGGTCGCGTTCCCGACCGGGGCGGCTCCAGGAATCTGCAGATTGACCTGTGTTGCCGACGCATAGAAAAGTGGCGCCACAACTCCGTTGATCCTGACCGAAAGTCCGGCAAGAGTAGCGGGAAGCGGAATCGTTGCCGCTGCCTCCCCAGCCTGGTTCGTCAGCGAACTGCTGAAGAGCGCCGCGATACTACCCGGCGCGACTTGTGTCTCGTAGCTCGCCGCGTTGACCACGGTGACCGCGGCGGCGTGCACCGGCGATTCCCTCGGATACGCAATTCCTGCTGGAGCCGCGACGAGGAGAACGGCGAAGAGAAGGTGAACTCCCGTTGATTTAAGAACGGTTCTCATGGAAAGCCTCCTGAGTTCTCAGGCAACAAAGCCGAGGTTGTTGAAGCTACCGCCCAGTACCTGAGCCGCTTCTGATTTTGTGTTACCGAGCCAGCTTTCGATGATCGTGGTGTAGACGTCGCGAAAGTCGATCTTCATCTTCAGGTTGCCACTACTGAGATCGGTGAGGCTTGGGTCTGCGCCATAAACACCGCCCTTGATCGGGCTTCCGAGAAGGAGGATGTTGTTGGCGGTGCCGTGATCAGTGCCGTCACTCGCGTTATCGGCGACGCGCCTGCCGAACTCCGACCAGACCATGACGATCGCCTTGTCCGCAATGTTGTGCGCCACGAGGTCGTCGTAGAGCGCCTTGAGACCATTCGCAAGCCTTTGATGAAGCGTCATCTGATCTGTGTTCTGATTGGCATGCGTGTCGAACCCGCCCAGCGAGATATGAAAGACTCGCGTCCCGAGGGAAGGTGTGGCCGTTGCCAGCTTCGCGATCAGCTTGAGGCCGGCGGCGAAGGAGTCGTTCGCCGGGTAGACAACGGTGCTCGAGTAGGTGCTTGTCGCGGCCGCTACCTGATCCGCACTGTTCAGTGCATCCAGGGAGGTCGACTCCACAAGATCGGTATAGGGGTCGGGAGAAACCATTTGATCTGTCAGCCGCGCGGCATTGATCTGGTTGTCGCGATCACCGTTAAAGCGAGTATCGGTATCAAACTGATAGCCTGCGGCATCACCGTCGTTGTCGTTGCTGATACCAGAGACTTTTGCGCCAACCGCATAGAGAGTTTTGCTGACTCCACCGATTCCCACTGTATCCAGGGCGTTGGTGTCGCTCCCAAAGAGTGCCGAGTGACGGCCGATCCAGCCGCTATTGGTAACCGTGGCGGTGCTCGGATCTCCGCGGTAGTAGATCGTCCTGGATCCGTCGTGTGAGAGGTTCGGCGAAGGGTAATGAACTGCCTGAACGACGGCAAACTTGCCCGCGTCGGCGATGCTCTTCAAAGCCGAGAGATTTGGTGACAATCCCATGGTTGTGGAACCGTGGAGCGAGAGCACCTGTTCTTTCGGGATCGCGATTCTCGTCC
>JBDTUW010000787.1:0-2775 GCA_040007555.1 Acidobacteriota bacterium
GCCGGGATGGGCTCTGATTCTTGGCGTTATCGCGGCAGTGACGATCGTCTGGGGCAATGTTGCGGCAACTACTCAGCGAAATATTAAGCGGCTGCTCGCGTATTCGTCGATCGGTCATGCGGGTTATGTGCTGCTGGGACTGGTGGCGGGAAATCGAACTGGTTACACCGGCATTCTCGTCTACCTGATGGTTTACACCTTTATGAATCTTGGCGCGTGGGCGGTGATCATTACGCTCAGGCGACAGGGGATTGCCGCCGATCAGGTGGAAGATTTTTCCGGTCTGATACACAAGCAGCCCATCCTCGCGGTATTCATGCTGGTTTTCCTGTTGGCGTTGGCTGGGATTCCCCCAACCGCGGGGTTTATCGGAAAGTACTATATTTTCCTCGGACTGATCGAAGCCGGGACAGTCGAAGGCAATTCGTGGATGTTCGCGCTGGCACTGCTCGCGGTGGTGATGACGGCCGTCTCGGTCTACTACTACTACAACATCGTCAAGGAAATGTTCCTGACGGAATCAAAGGTCACACCGGCTATCGAGCCGACTCGAGCGCAGTTGTTGGTAGCGGCTTCGGCGTTTGCCATGACGATTGGGATTGGAGTGCTGCCGCAGTTCTTTATCGATAAGTCAGTGAACGCAGCGAAGCGATTTCCATCGAGTCCGCAGAAACGCACGGTGGCGCCGGTGGAGCAACCGTCTGCGCCACAGACTGGGCAGTTGAGATGATCTCGGACGGGTGTCTGACGAAAGATGTTGAAGCTCTCAGAGAATCGCAAACTCGCTCTCGCGCTTTCTGTAGGAACGGTGCTCAGTTCCAACATTGTCGGCGGGATCGTCCTGGGATATTTCCTCGATCGGTGGATGGGCACTGCACCGTGGATGATTATCACGGGTTTGATTCTTGGTACGGTCAGCGCGTTTATCGGTCTCTACCGGATAATGTCCCGACTCGAGTAGTGTCAAATGAAGATCCTGATTACAGGAGCAGGCGGGCTCGTTGGCAAAGCCATGGCGGGTCAACTCTCCGGCGAACACGAAGTTCTGTCACTTGGCCGGCGGGATCTTGATATCACCGATGATCGGGCCGTCATGTCGTCGATGCTTCGAGATCGACCCGAGGTGATTATCAACTGTGCCGTGCTGCAGGTCGATGCATGCGAACTCGATCCGGCATTGGCGACTGAGATCAACGTAAACGGTCCGCGCAACCTCGCAGCCGCAGCACGCGAGATCGGCGCACGCGTCATTCACTTCAGCACCAACTATGTCTTCGATGGTGTCGAGACGGGCCGGACGCCATACACTTTTGAGGACCAGACTCACCCGATAAATGTCTATGGACTGACGAAACTTGAAGGTGAGCGCGCAGTTGTTGATCTGCAACCGGAAAGTTATATCGTGAGGACCGCGTGGGTCTACGGTCTTGGCAAAGCGAGTTTCCTGGCTGATGCTCCGCGCAAGCTTAGCCGAGGGGAGAAGGTGCAGGCGATCACCGATGCATACTCAACTACGACATACGTGCGCGATCTCGTTGAACGTGTCGGTGAGATCATCGCGCGCGGAACTCCCGGCATCTATCACGTGGTGAACTCGGGCACTTGCTCATACTTTGACTTCGCGGTGGAATCGGCGCGCCTGATGGGTCTCAGCGACGCTGACGCAGATCGCCTGATAGTCAAAGTACGTGATCGCGACCTGCAGCGCGCCGCTCCGCGTCCTCACTGGACACCATTGGAATGCAGACTATCCACGGGGATTGGTCTCCCGCCGCTCCGCGACTGGCGCGAGGCGCTCTCGGCCTATATCGCGAATGACCTGAGAGGAAACGAATGAACGTCAAGAGAGCTCTTGCCCTGCTCGCCGCTATTTTGTCTCTGCCCGTTCTATATCCCGGGTCCGGCACAACGCAGCAGAAAGCTGCGCCATCGTTTGCGGAGCCCTCGATCTCACCGGATCGGGCTGAGATAGCATTTGTCTCGGGAGGAGATATCTGGACCGTCCCGGCTGCAGGCGGCGAAGCCCGTCTGTTGGTTGCGCACGTCGCGAATGATACGCGCCCGGTCTATGCCCCGGATGGTAAGCGTCTTGCCTTCATTTCGAATCGGACTGGTGGAGGAGATATCTATATCCTCGCCTTTGATACAGGTGAGCTACAACGGTTGACGTTCGACGATGGGCCGGAACAGCTGGACGGATGGTCGCGGGATGGGCGCTGGATATACTACTCCTCAACAAGAGGCGACATCGCTGGAATGAATGACCTCTTTCGCGTCAGTTCAAAAGGCGGAACCGCGATGCCTGTGAGCGCGGATCGCTACCTCAATGAATTCTTCTCCGCCGCCTCGCCCGATGACCAGACACTTGCTTTCTGTGCGCGCGGAAATGGTTCGAGCCAATGGTGGCGAAAGGGTCATAGTCATCTCGACGAGTCTGAGATATGGCTGCTTCGCGGCGGCGAAACGGCCAACTACGAAAAACTGGTTGAGGCAGGCGCGAAAAATCTATGGCCGATGTGGAGCGCCGATGGACGCAGCCTTCTTTACATGTCCGATCGCAGTGGCAGCGAGAACATATGGGTGAGGCCACTTAATGGCGCGGCGCGTCAGGTGACTCAGTTCAAGGATGGCCGCTTGCTCTGGCCGTCGATTTCGTACGATGGCAAGGCGATCGTCTTCGAGCGCAACTTCAGAATCTGGAAACTCGACCCCGCGAGCGGTGCGGCAAGCGAGGTTGCCATTACCAGGCGTGGGGCCCCAACCGGTCCGCTTGCG
>JBDTUW010000788.1:0-2774 GCA_040007555.1 Acidobacteriota bacterium
ATAGGAATATTACCTTTGCGCGCGGTGTAAACTCACCCACCGCACGCCAATGCCTAGTCGCGGCGCATTTGCCGAAGCAGACGGATGGGAGAAGTCTTCAGCGCCGAGCGTCTGACATGCTGCGCGATGGACTGCTGCAACTCAGGCAGTTCGGATTCATTTCCCGCCACCACCATGAGGCTCATGCTGCCCATCTCATCCGTCGAGCCTTCGCCCCATTCAACCTTCTTTGGCGGACTGCTTGGGTTACGCGGGTTCTCGGCCGAATTGTCATAGATGATACTGACAGTCAGCTTTGTTCCCCTCGGAAGGGAGACGAACTGCTCGAATTGGTATTGGTCCTGCCAGGAGAAGTCCCAATCATTGATCGAAAGCAGAACCTTCGACTCGCCATTGGGTAAGGTCGCCGTCATCTTCATTCGCTTCGCAAGATAGTGGGCATGCGCGCCAACGCCAATTCCTTTGACATCCACCGGCAGAATGAAAGAGTCCTCGATCTTGTATTCCTTCTCACCTGCTGGAATCTCGATGCCCTCGAAGAAACCGAATAATGGTGGTAGTTGCACGCCAGTGAACCTGCGTGTTGGAGGCTCTTTTGCAAAGTAGATGCCGACTGTCGAAGCCTCACTTTCGGATTTGCCCGACGGATGGAAGTGGGTCGAGAGAACAAGGTCCGCACCCTTCGGAACGAACCACGCGAGGCCTTCTGGCAGCTCCTTACCTTGCCCGCCAACAGCCCAGCCACCAAGGCTTCCGAATGTCGCACCGGTCTTCGCTGCTCCATCCTGTGCGATACGGCCCCCGCCACTGCCGAACCCGCCCAAACCGCGACTAATGCCACCCATCCCGCCGCTGTAGCCCGGCTTCGGATCTTCCTCATCAAGCTTTCGAGCAGAGCCAGTTGCTTCAAAGAAGAAGAGGCTGTGATGGACCACCGAGCGCGCCGCAGGGCGAAATTCAATTGCTCTTATCCATTTGTCCTCAGCCAGAGATAGTGGCAACGCAAAGTTGCGATAAATGTCGGGACCATCCGCCGGCACCGGGAAAGGCTCGCCCATCTTGACGACGAGATCCGGCTTGCCGAGTTGCCAGCCATCGATGAACTTCGGCATCGCTGGGAGTGGCACATTCCTGCCCTCGGGCATTCCCTCATCGGCCCACTGTTTGATCAATCCCATCTCATCGGCGGTCAAGCGACGCGCGCCCTTGAGCGAATAGTCGCTGTGCTCCGCTTTCCACGGAGGCATGAACCGCGAGCCGGTAACATCGGCGATCTGTTTGGCACGCTTCTTCGCGTCCTGATAGCTGAGAAGCGCAAAGGGAGCAACTTCGCCAGGTCGATGGCAGGAAGTGCAGTTGTTGAACATTATCCGAGCAATATCCTTATTGAATGTCACCATACCCGCGGGCCGTGGCTGATAAGGCGCCTCCTCTACCGTGGCTTTGCCGACTTCATCATTAGCGGCGGCGCCATCGCGGGTGACGTATAGCGCGAAGCCGGCGACCGCCAGCAGACTGGTTACCAAAGCGACTTTTGCAACTCTCATAATCATGAAGATCCCCTGGAAACAAACCTCTGAAACGGAGCCGGCGCTGGTCTATCTCTTTTGCACCCCGCTTGATTGGGAGTGAAGCGGCGGAAGCGCGCACCCAATCGGTCTGGTGACGGCCTGCTGTACATTGCGACCAGCCGTGACCGCGTCAAGCGCGATCCTCCCATCGGAAACAATCCCCGCCTCACGATATCGACCAAAATCGAGATAGCGGGTGTCGATCCTTCCCCGATAGATCAAACGTCCCTCGGGAGAGACAATCAGCATGGTTGGCGTCAGCGTGACTTCGAATTGCGCGGCGATTGTCTGCCCGCGATCTATCAGGGCAGGGAATCCGTATGCATAGTCCACCGCGTGTTTCCGCACGGCTTCTGTTTTCAAATCGGGATCCGAATAAACGCTGTAGAAGCGGATGCCCCTGTTGGAGTAGTCCGCAACGATGCGATTGATCTCCGGCGCATATCGATTCGAAATCGGGCACTCGGTTGCAAGAAAGAAGAAGACGGCCGCTTTCGCTTTTGCGAAGTCATGCCTCGAGTGAGTTCTGCCGTGCGCGTCTTGCAGACTGAAGTCCCACTGAAGCGTCGGGCTTTGGTGGCCATCCGCAATCGCGAAGAGTGTCAGGCAGAGGGTCAGGAAGATCGTCACGCAGCGAACAGCGCGATCGGTGACCAACCTGTCATGCCATACCGAGCTCATATTGCTTCTGAACTAATCAACAACGGGCAATTCGCGTGCGGCGCAAGTGTTTAGATGTGGATTATAACGCTAAAGTCTATCCAGAAATGGTAAGGATGAATTAATGATATGGGGGCACAACATTCAACGACTGCAGGGACAGCAAGGACTGCGGGGCCGGCAGGGGGCCGCCAAGACTGCAAAGGACAATAAGGACTGCAAGCGACGACACGGACTGCAAGGACAAAAAGGACTGCAGGGCGCGCAGGGACAGCAGGGTTGCAGCGACTGCAAGGATGGTCGAATTGGCGCAGATCTAATCAGCCGCAGTCATTTTTGGCCTTGTTCTCCTTGCTGTCTCTGCTGTGAATGCAGTCGTTGCTGTTGCGTCCCGGGCGATTCCTGTGCACCTCGCTTCACGCTTCTGCTCGGTGCCAGTCTCTTCAAGCGCGACGCGCAGGACCTCGGCCACGCTCCACGCCTGAGCGATGCAGCCACCTGGCCGGTGTGGTTCATCGCCATCGAACACCTCTGAAATCTGAC
>JBDTUW010000789.1:0-2771 GCA_040007555.1 Acidobacteriota bacterium
CAATGGTGATTTTTGAGGTGCCAAAGTGGCTTCGAAGCGAGCGCAGGGCCGGGAGACCAAGCGTGGTTTCGGTCAAGCCGCCGATGTGCAGGACGAGAATGTTGAGTGGCTGGGACGTCATCGACATGCAATTTACTGTTTTCTGGCTGCTGATCGCGCCTCGGCCCCCCAAGCTTCGGCGGCGCGACGATTCATTGCGAGGAACACAAAAGGCCGCTACAAAGGCCCTGCGATGGCCTCACTGGCGATCATACTAGAAAAGCGCGTGACCGTGAAAGAACGCTATGCTAGACTTGCTCGACCTTGCCCCGGCGGCCACTTTGCCTTTCCTCGAAGGGTTGCACTATTGGTGTGCAACTAATACGTGGGGCGGACGTCTCGGTTTTGTCAGGTAACAAAATAAAAATGTTTTGTACGAGTTGTGGTCAAACGATCAGCGATGGGTTGGGTAAGTGCCCCGAATGCGGAGCCCTGCTTCGGACGGCGATTCTGACCGACACGAGTGAGAAGACGTCGGACGCGATGAAGACCTCCATCACCCCACCCGAAGTGCGGGGCGGTGGTTCGAGTGAGGTACCTGAAGGCTCCGAACCGACGGATGCCTCAGAGGCGACGGGCAGCATCCGCCCACGAGCGGTGGTCAATGCAGGTCGGGTTCTGGGCGGCAGGTACCAGCTTGACGCGGCGATCGGCAGCGGCGGGATGGGCGACATTTATCGCGCGCGGCGTCTGCATATTGGGGATACCGTGGCGGTTAAGGTGCTTCGGCCCGAAGTGGTCGACAACGCCCAATCACGGCAACGGTTCTATCGCGAGGCGCGTGCAGCCGCGATGCTGCATCACCCGAACGCAGTTGTCATACATGACTTTGGCGAGGATAGCGATGGAACGGCTTACATCGTCATGGAACTGCTCGAGGGGCACAGCTTACGTCAAGTGCTCATTGAGGAAGGGACGGTTTCGCCGGAACGCGTTCTGGACATCGTCAGACAGGGATGCGCGGCGCTTGAAGCGGCTCATCGCGGCGGAATCGTACATCGTGATATCAAGCCCGACAACATTATGTTGATGGACACCCATAGTGGTGCCGCTCACGTCAAGATTCTCGATTTCGGAATCGCAAAACTGCGGGACAAGGCGCTTGATACTCTGAGCCTCGAAAAGAATCTGACCAACGTCGGAACCGTCATCGGCACACCGCACTATATGTCACCCGAGCAATGCCAGGGAGAGCCGGCTGACGCGCGTTCGGATATCTATAGCCTTGGTGTGGTGACCTATGAAATGCTGACTGGGGTGACGCCGTTTGTCGCAAAGACGCCGACCGGTGTCGCCATCAAGCATGTCACGGAACCGCCAAGGCCCCTGACTGAATTGAGGCCGGAATTGTCTCCCGCGATCGAACGCGTGGTGTTGCGCGCGCTTCACAAAGAACCGGACGCACGACAGCAAACCGCCCTCGAATTCGCTCAGGAGTTTACGATTGCACTGAGGGGCGAGTCAGCCACCTCAGAATTCAACACGTCAAGCGAGCGATACGCTTCGCCCAGCGTTTCGTCCATTGAACGACAGGCGATGAAGACGCCAGAACCGGCGACGCCTCCGAGTGATACAGCCCGCTTTCCATCCTCAGCGGATCACGGCGATGCGGGGACTGCAAAGCTTGGTGAGAAAGGCTTCGAAACTCAGATCTCGCTTCCTGACTCCACTGATACTCTACGGAAGCCGGCGCCAACGTCCGGCATAGCCAAAACTCCGAAGGGGAAGACCCAGAAGGCTGCAAAGGGCACTGCGAACAAAAGCGCGCCCGTTGTTCCCGCGCCAGCCAAAGTGGCGGAGGCTCCTGTCATTGCGAAGAAGTCCGTGGCAACTGAGAAGAAGCCCCTGCCAATAAGGATGATCGGTATTGCCGCCGCGGGCATCGTCCTTCTCGCACTGGCAGGCTGGCTGATAGCTCGCAAAAGCGATGAGGGCGCGACTGGGCCGGCTGTTTCCAGTGTTCCATCGCCCGTCGCAAGCGTTGAATCGACAGCGGTAGTACCCGCCGTTCCAACCCCACCTCTCGGCATGGTATATGTTCCCGGCGGCGAGTTCACGCTTGGCAGAGATGATGGGGAGGCTGATGAGAAGCCGGCGCGCGTGGTCGCGGTCAAGCCGCTCTTTATGGACCAGACCGAAGTCAGCAACGAGCAGTATCAGAAGTTCCTGGATGAGACGAAGTATCCGGCGCCGCCAAACTGGGCCGGGGGCCGATTCCCCGAGGGCACCGAAAAGCTACCCGTGACGAATGTCACCTGGGAAGACGCAATGACTTATGCAAAAGCAGTTGGCAAGCGGCTGCCGACTGAAGAAGAATGGGAGTTTTCAGCGCGCGGAACCGATGGCCGGCTTTTCCCGTGGGGTAACGACTGGGCACCGGATCGCTCAAACACCCAGAGTCGTCCCAATGAAAAGCGCCAGGTGCAACCCGTCGGCCAGTATCCACAGGGGGCCAGTCCGTTTGGTCTGCTAGATCTGTCAGGTAACGTCTGGGAATGGACCGCAAGCGACTACGTCGCTTACCCTGGCGGGTTCATCGAGCCTCCACCCAAAGGTTTTAGCAACCTGAAGGTGATTCGGGGTGGCTCTTTTGAAAGCCCGCCGAAAGGGGCAACGGCGACCCTTCGTCCCGGGTGGCCTGCGACTCGATCGGATTTCCCAACGCCTGGTAAGGCTGACTACTCTCAAACCGGTTTTCGCTGCGCGCAGGATATTCCGCGGCCGTAGCGATC
>JBDTUW010000790.1:0-2770 GCA_040007555.1 Acidobacteriota bacterium
GTGCCTGATCTGAGGGCGGCGCTCTCGAGTGCTCGGACCGTTGTCGTGCCAACTGCGATGACCCGCCCTCCTCGATCTCGCGCCTGATTGAGTATTGCCGCTACCTTGTTCGAAATGTCGTACGACTCTTCCGGGATCTGGTGATCCTCAATATTCTGAACGCGAATGGGCTGGAACGTCGCGTATCCAACATGATGCGTTATCTCAACCACCTCGGTTCCCCGACTGCGCAGGCCTCGAATCACGTTCTCGGTGAAATGAAGACCCGCTGTAGGAGCGGCGATCGCCCCGCGCTCGGACGCAAATACTGTCTGATACCGAGCTTCCTCAATCTTTCTCGACTCACCCGCTTGCGAGATGCCCTGAGTTCTTCGCTGGTCGCGCTTTATGTACGGTGGCAGCGGCGTGTTTCCGATACGGTCTACGACGGCATCGAAGTTCTGTTCCGTATCAAAGCGGATCAGGCGACGTCCTTCCTCAAGTTCCGCGATGACGGTGCCCCTCAGGGTCCCATTGCCAAACTCGAGCTCAACGCCTGGCTTAAGGACCCGCCCCGGTTTCGCGAGCACTTCCCAGTCATTCGTCTCCGGATTTACTCGCCGGAGCAGCAGCGCTTCGACTCCTGCGCCGCGCTCACCAGCTCGCAATCGGTGACCAAGAAGTCGAGCAGGGAAGACGCGGGTGTTGTTAAGCACGACTACATCTCGCGCCGTCAATAGATCGGGCAGGCTGGTGAAGACCTCGTCGGCCCAGATGCCTCGAACCCGATCAAGGACCAGCATGCGTGACTGGTCGCGTTGATCGAGCGGTTGTTGCGCGATCAGTTCTTCGGGTAAAGCGTAGTCAAAGTCCGAGCAGAGCATTCTCTAAAACAGATCTCGCTGGTTACTCAATGTTCCCCAGTCGAGGCCCAGGTGCGCATAAGCTGCCGGCGATACGACGCGGCCGCGGGGTGTCCGATTGAGGAATCCGATCTGGATCAGGTACGGCTCGTATATTTCCTCGATCGCCTCCTTCTCCTCATTGATCGCCGCAGAAATGGTGCCGACGCCAACCGGCCCACCTCCGAATTTCCCGATGATGGTCATGAGCATCTTGCGATCGACCTCATCCAGGCCGTACCGGTCAACTTCCAGGCGATCAAGTGCGCTCGTTGCGACGTGATAAGTGATGCGTCCCTCGTGTTCTACCTGGGCGAAGTCGCGGACCCTTCTCAATAATCGATTGGCAATGCGCGGAGTTCCACGCGCACGTTCGGCGATTGCCTGGGCGCCGTCCTGATCTATCTCGACGTCCAGAATGGCCGCCGACCGTATGGAAATCACTTTCAGATCCTCGACGGGATAAAAGTCCAAATGGAAATTGATGCCAAAGCGCCCCCGCAGTGGCGCTGAAATCAATCCCGCTCTGGTCGTAGCGCCGATGAGGGTAAAGCGTGGCAGATCGAGCTTGACCGAGCGCGCGGCTGGACCCTGGCCGATGACGAGATCGAGCTCAAAGTCCTCCATCGCGGGATAGAGAATTTCCTCGATCGCCGGGTGAAGACGATGAATCTCATCAATAAAGAGAACATCTCCTTCATTGAGATTCGTCAGGATTGCGGCCAGATCGCCAGCCTTCTCAATAACTGGTCCAGCGGTTGTACGAATCTGAGCCCCCATCTCTCGCGCGACTACGGCCGCAAGAGTCGTCTTCCCCAGACCGGGAGGGCCATTGAGAAGCATGTGATCGAGTGGTTCTCCACGAGCGCTTGCGGCTCTGACGAAAATGCTGAGGTTCTCCTTGACCCTTGGTTGACCGATGTATTCGCGCAGCCATTGGGGGCGAAGCGACAGTTCCACCTGACGCTCGTCCTCGATTGTCTCGCCTGCACTGGCTCTCTTCTTATTGGTCACACTTATTCCTATAAGACTGCGAAGCGAGCCGAAGAGTTCCGCGGTCACGGCCTCTCAGCGAGAGAGAAGCCGAAGGGCGCGCTTGAGAGCTGCCTCAAATGTTGCATCGGGTTCGTCGCCAAAGGCACTTGTCACAGCCTTGTCGGCTGCCGCCCTCTGATAGCCGAGGTTGACGAGCGCCGAGACCATATCCTCGCGGATCCTGGCGCCTGCTGGATTATCGGCCTGAGTCTGAACACGTTCTTCCTCGGATGCAGGATCGACAGTGGCAATCTTGTCGCGAAGTTCAACGATCAGCCTCTCGGCAGTTTTCTTGCCGACACCGGGAACCGCAACCAGTCGGGCAAGATTATTCTGGTGGATGGCGATGATCAGCTCCGACGCACTCAGACCCGAGAGAATTGTAATGGCGAGTTTCGGTCCGATTCCGGAGACGCTTGTCAGCAGCAGGAAAAGCCGGCGCTCGCGGTCCGTACGAAACCCGAAGAGTTGCAGGGCATCCTCACGGACATAGGTGTAAGCACGAAGGGTTACTTCGGAGCCGATCCCACCGAGGTCGTAAAAGGTAGAGAGAGGAACGACCAACTCGTAGCCGACGCCGCCGACATCGATGATCACCGCGTTTGGTTGTTTGTGGATGAGCTTGCCGGTCAATCGCGCGATCAATACTTTGTCCTCGATTGCAGTGTACGAAGAGAGTTGGGCGGAGTCAATTCAGTGGTCAGTTGCAGTCAGTTGCCAGTTGTCAGTTGTCAGTTGTCAGTGGGTGTCAGTGGGCAGTTGTCAGTTGTCCGAAGATCGCGGGCTTTAGAGGTCGGCACCCGCCCGCCCCGAACGGGGCAGCTATCTAACAGCCCAAGGGCATCGCCCTGGGT